>JAZNSU010000105.1:0-21663 GCA_045591385.1 Eubacteriales bacterium | reverse complement strand
GAAAGATTTCGTTGAGGAGCACAACATCAAGTGCCCCTCTTGCGGCAAACATAACTGGACCGATATCCGCCAGTTCAACCTCATGTTCAAAACCTTCCAGGGCGTAACCGAGGATGCCAAAAACGCGGTGTACCTGCGCCCCGAAACGGCTCAGGGCATCTTTGTCAACTTCAATAATGTTGCCCGCACCACCCGTAAGAAACTCCCGTTTGGCGTAGCCCAGATCGGTAAATCCTTTAGAAATGAGATCACCCCCCGCAACTTCACCTTCCGTACCCGCGAGTTTGAACAGATGGAACTGGAATTCTTCTGCTCCCCCGGTACCGAACTGGAATGGTTCTCCTATTGGAAAGACTTCTGCAAGAATTGGCTGCTCTCGCTGGGTATGCGCGAGGAAAACCTCAGACTGCGCGACCATGACCCCGAAGAACTGAGCCACTATTCCAACGCCACCACCGACTTCGAATTCGTCTTCCCCTTCGGCTGGGGCGAACTGTGGGGCGTGGCAAGCCGTACCAACTTCGACTTGAACGCTCACCAGACCACTTCGGGTCAGGACATGACCTACTTTGATCAGGAAAAGAACGAGCACTACATCCCCTACGTCGTCGAGCCCTCCTTGGGCGCCGACCGTGTCACCCTCGCCTTCTTAGTCGATGCTTACGACGAGGAAGTGGTGGACGAGAGCAAGAACGATACCCGTGTGGTACTTCGTTTGCACCCCGCCCTCGCGCCGTTCAAGGCCGCCGTCCTGCCCCTGTCTAAGAAACTCTCCGAACAGGCTTCCGCTATCCATGAAGCCCTCTCCAAAGAGTTTATGTGCGATTATGACGAGGCCGGAAGCATCGGCAAGCGCTACCGCCGTGAGGACGAGATCGGCACGCCGTTCTGCATCACCGTCGACTTTGAAACCGAAACCGACGGCTGCGTCACCGTCCGTGACCGTGACTCCATGCAGCAGGTTCGTATCCCCGTCGCCGAGGTGGCCGACTATATTAAAGAAAAAATTAAATTTTAATGTTGCATAATATATACTAAGGTGGTATACTATACCCATGAGTGACCGACCCTTTGTGGAAATTTATACCGACGGCGCCTGTTCGGGCAATCCCGGACGGGGCGGCTGGGGCGCGATTTTGCGCTTTGGCGAACATGAGAAGGAGTTGTGCGGCGGCGGGCCGAGCACGACCAATAACCGCATGGAACTGTCGGCGGTGATTGCGGCTTTGCAGGCGCTTAAGGTGCCCTGCACGGTGCGGCTGACCACCGATTCCCAATACGTGGCCAAGGCCATCAACGATAATTGGCTCTATAACTGGAAGATCCGAGGCTGGCGCACCGCCAACAAAGGCCCCGTCAAGAACGTGGATTTATGGAAAAAGTTGGACGAGTTGTTGATGCAACACGACGTATCTTTCGTCTGGGTCAAAGGACACGCCGGTCACCCCGAAAACGAACGGTGCGATCGTCTTGCCGTTCAATACATCAAGGAGAATACCCCATGAAACGCTTTGTTTATGCCGACAATGCCGCTACCACCGCAACCGATCCGCGCGTTGTCGAGGCTATGCTTCCCTATTTTACCGAAAATTATGGCAACACCAGTTCGGTCCATGCGGCAGGCCGTCAGGTGGCTGAGGCGGTCAAATCCGCCCGCGCCGACATCGCCGAGGTGCTCAACTGCCGCCCCGACGAGGTGTATTTCACTTCGGGCGGTACCGAGGCCGACAACTGGGTGATTAAAGGCTGTGTGGCGCGTGCCATCATGCAGCACAAGACCCCGCATATCATCTCCACCGTCTTTGAGCACCATGCCGTGCTCCATACGCTGGAAAAATGCGGCGCCGAGGTAACCCTGCTTCCCGTTTACGAAAACGGCATCGTCCACCCCGACGATCTGCGAAAGGCCATGAAAGAGAACACCGTACTGGTTACGATTATGTTTGCCAACAACGAGATCGGCACCATCCAGCCCATTAAGGAGTTGGCGGCCATCGCCCATGAGGGCGGCGCCGTTTTCCACACCGATGCGGTACAGGCTGTCGGCCATCTGCCCATCGACGTTAAGGATATGGGCATCGATGCGCTGAGTTTTTCCGCCCATAAGTTCGGCGGTCCCAAGGGCATCGGCGGGCTTTATCTCAAAAACGGGGTGCGTCTGCCCAATCTGCTCACCGGCGGTCAGCAGGAACGCGGTCGCCGTTCGGGTACCGAAAACACCCCCGCTATTATCGGCACCGCCAAGGCATTAACCCTTGCCGCCGAGGAGATGCAGGAGAATATAGCAAAGGTTACTAAATTAAGAGAAAAACTCATTGACGGCATGCTCAAGATCCCCTACGCCCGACTCAACGGCGATCGGGAGCAACGGTTGCCCGGAAATGTCAACATTTTCCATTCCTTTTATCGAGGGCGAGAGTTTATTGTTATGGCTGGACGTGGAGGGCATTTGCGCCTCGTCGGGCTCGGCCTGCACCAGCGCATCCTTAGATCCGTCGCACGTGCTGTTGTCGATCGGGCTTCCTCACGAGATCGCCCACGGCAGTCTGCGCTTTAGTTTGTCGCACGAGAACACCGAAGAGGACGTCGATTACATCCTCGAAAAACTGCCCCCCATCGTGGAAAAATTAAGAAATATGAGCCCCCTGTGGCATGAAAGAGAGCAATAAGATGTATAGTGAAAAGGTAATGGATCATTTTATGAATCCCCGCAACGTCGGTCAGATGGACAACCCCAGCGGTGTCGGTCAGGTCGGCAACGCCAAGTGCGGCGACATCATGAAAATGTTTTTGGATATTGACGAGAACGATATCATACAGGATGTCAAGTTCCAGACTTTCGGTTGCGGCGCCGCCGTGGCCACCTCGTCGATGGCCACCGAATTGATCAAGGGCAAAACGGTCACCGAGGCCATGCAGCTCACCAATCAGGCCGTCGTTGAGGCTTTAGAAGGTCTGCCCGCCGCCAAGATCCACTGCTCGGTGCTGGCGGAGGAAGCCATCCGTGCCGCTTTGAGCGATTTTTATAAGAAGAACGGTCGGGAATTACCCCCCGCTCTGCAGGGTTGCGCTTGCGGTGGCGGCGATTGCCATTCCTGCGGCGGTCATTGCCATGAGTAAGGTCGCCCTCGGTCTTTCGGGCGGGGTCGATTCGGCCGTCACAGCCGCTCTCCTGTTGGCGCAGGGCTATGATGTGCTGGGTGTCTACTGCCAAATGACCGACAATACAACCGAAAAAGAAGACGCATACAGGGTTGCCGAGCATCTCGGCATCCCTTTTTTCACTTTGGATCTGCGTGAGGATTTCCGCAAATTTGTCATATCGAATTTTATCGATGAATACAAAAACGGGCGCACCCCTAACCCCTGCATCGTCTGCAATCCTTTGGTCAAGTTTAAGGGGCTCGCCTCGCTGAATACCGATTTTATTGCCACCGGTCACTATGCCGGCGTAGGACAATCGGACGGCTGGTATCATATCACCCGCTCCTCGGTCAAGGATCAGTCGTATATGCTCGCCCGCCTGCCCCAGTCGATCCTCGCCCGCCTGCTCCTGCCCCTGTGCGACCGCAAGAAAGAGGACAACCGCGCTTTAGCCGAATCCTTACATATTCCCGTTGCCCAAAAGAAAGACAGTCAGGATCTCTGCTTCTGCCAAAATTATATCGATTTTCTTCGATATGAGGGAGTAGCCGTCGAAGAGGGCGACTTTTTGATGGACGGGAAACCCATCGGGCGCCACAAAGGCACGGCCTGTTACACCATCGGTCAGCGCAAGAATTTAGGCATCGCTCTCGGCCGCCCCGCCTTTGTCACCGCCGTGGATGCGAAAAACAATACCGTCACCCTTTCGCATACCGATCCCTTTACCGCAACGGCCACCGTCACCGATCTGGTCTGGCAGTCCTTTCCCTTTGAGCATTTTGCCTGTACCATCAAGACCCGTCTGGCCGCCCCGCCCGTCCCTGCCACCGTTACCGTTACCGACGGCACCGCCCACATCACCTTTTCGCAGCCCGTCCGTGCCGTTACGCCCGGACAGACTGCCGTGTTTTATGCCGGTGACGCCGTCCTGTGCGCCGGCTTCTTTGAATAGTTTTATCCATTCATCATTCATCATTTTAAAAGCATACCACCGAGGTACGGGAATCCGTCCGCTCTTGGTTTTGGGCGACCGCTGCGAGCGGTGCCCGCCCAAACCTGCGTGCTCCGGCTCCGCCGCCGGCAAAGGCTGACGCGCCTTTGCCGCAACTACGACGAACGACGAGCCTGCGGCTCGTGTTCAATTCCCTTCTCCCATACTACGAAAAAACAAAGCACCCCGAATTGGGGTGCTTGTTTTTTTGGAGCAGGGTACGGGAATCGAACCCGCCTCTGTGGCTTGGGAAGCGACCATTCTACCGATGAACTAACCCTGCATGAATGTTATTATAGCACACAAATAAAAAGTTATCAACCATAAATTAGAAGAATTTAAGAACAAAATATTCTTCCCTTTCCCTTTCTTTTATGGTATAATACAAATAGTATACTTTCCGCAAATTTTACCAAAGGAGGTGCCCCCATTGAAACGCACCATTGCCCTTTTGCTCTTAGCCGCCGTTTTGCTGTCCTTGGGCGGCTGCTCGATCATGGAGGGGAACATATCCACCCTGCTCAAGATCCCACAACCCAATAAGGTCCAGCAACAACTGCGCAACGCCATCGACAGTTCCTTGGGCACCAATATCAAGTATATTTCCCCCGCCACCGGCAACTACCGCACCTCTTTGATTCAGGTTGACCTCGATGGGTCGGGTCGGCGGGAAACGGTGCTCTTTTACCTGCCCACTGCCGACAACACCACCGCCTTTTTAGCGGTACTCACCGAACGGGAAGACGGCACATGGAATCTGGTCAGGAAAGTGCAGGGCGCCGCAGCCGCCGTCGATTATGTCGAGTTCTCCGATCTGGACAGCGACGGCAAGCGCGACATCTTGGTCGGCTGGTCACGGGGCGACAGCGCACGCGAACTGTTTGTCTATAACGTTTACGCGGCGGGCGACGGACTGCTGTATACCGACGGCTATAATGAAAGCCGCTTCTTTACCGATACCGACGGTGCCCCGCTGCTCTTCACCGCCTCTTTTGATAAAGCGGCAGGGAGCGGCACCGCCAAGGTCGTCACCCTCGATGAGAACGGGAAACTGACCAAGACCTTAACTTGCGAGATCGACGCCCATTTCGATACCGTCACCGCCATCAGTTACTCCCGCATCTCCTCCACCACCCGCGCCATCATTCTGGATGCTCGGCTGGGCAATGCCGCCGTCACCCAGTTCCTGTTCTTTGATGGCAACCGCCTGATGAATCCCTACTACATCGACGGTCTGCTCGACCCCGCCTTTACAAGAGAAACCGCCTTTGCCTGTACCGATATTGATAAGGACGGCATCGTTGAACTGCCCGCCGCCTCGGCTCTGCCCGTGGTGATGGGTGCTCCCTCCGGTTATACCCCCATGCAACTCACCGCGTGGTCAGCCTTTAATTCTTCCACCTTAACCAACTTCACCCTCCAGCCCCTTACCTACGAATTTTCCTGTATCATGAATCCCACTCTGGGCTACTATTATATCTACCCCGCCGCCTGGGCCGGCCGCGTCAGCGTCTATAACAACGCCGCCGACCGCACCATGTACTTCTATCACGTCGATCCCCAGACCAACTACAGCACCCAACTCTTTTCCATCAGCCGCATCTCGGCGGCCGACTATAGTAAGCGCGCCAATACCGGCTCGTGGTTCGAACTCCACCGCGAGGGCGAACAGGTCTACGCCATCCATATCGCCGACAACCTCTCGGCCGATCTGAAATTGCTCATCGGCACCGTTACCGACTGCCGTAACCGCCTGATCCTGTATTAAGAAGGAGTGTAGAGATTTATGAGAAAGATTCTTGTTTTAGAAGACGAAGCCACCATCCGCGAATTTGTGGTGATTAACTTAAAGCGCAGCGGCTACACCGTTGTGGAAGCCGCCTCGGGCGAGGAAGCCTTGGAACTGCTCGGCGCCAATCCCGATATTGATATCGCCCTGTGCGATATTATGCTCCCCGGCATCGACGGTTTTGAGGTGGCACGCACCATCCGCTCGTCCAATCAGCAGATCGGCATCATTTTGCTCACCGCCAAAACACAGGAAACCGATAAGGTCACCGGCTTTATGTCGGGCGCCGACGATTATATTACCAAACCCTTCCCCCCCAGCGCACTGCTGGCGCGTGTCGATGCCCTCTATCGCCGCCTGTCCCTGTCCAAGCGTGACGAGGGGAAAACCTATACCTCCGGCCCCTTCACGGTGGATCTGGTGAGCCGCACCTGCACCAAGAACAATGTTCCCATTGATCTGACGCAGGTCGAGTTTTTGCTGATGAAAACCTTTATGGAACATAAGAACGTCGCCCTCTCCCGCGCCATGTTGCTGGACAA
Organism: Eubacteriales bacterium; assembly: GCA_045591385.1. GTDB lineage: Bacteria > Bacillota > Clostridia > Oscillospirales > UMGS1783 > CAKSHC01. The sequence goes on along the minus strand of JAZNSU010000105.1, from coordinate 15,197 downwards.
GGTGTGGGGCGCCGGCCATTCGGGCGAGGAAAAAACGGTCGATGTCAATATGCGAAGACTTCGCATGAAGATCGAGGACGACCCCTCCGAGCCGAAATATATTACCACCCTCTGGGGCTTTGGCTATAAATGGTGTGAAGTGTAAATGAAGTGGAAATTACCGAAAATCACCCAGCGCTGGCTCTCCAGCGTTTTTGGCGTGATCCTCATCATCTTAACCGGTTTTGAGTTGACTTTGGGCGCCGTTATCTTTTCCTATTACCATAACTCGGCCGAAACCTACCTCAAAAACCGCTCGGAAAACCTAGTTACCTATTATAATTCCTATATCGCCCCCGCCGTCACCTCTCTCGACGCCGGTGCCCGCCGCGTCTCCGAGGAGTTCTCCGACCTCTCGGCCGCCGAGATCCAGGTGCTCGATGGCGAGGGTCGCTGCCTGTATACTTCCATCGGCTACGCCATCGGTCACGAAACGATCAATACCGCCGATTTTAAATCGGCTCTCGTCGGCGTGTCGGCGTCCTATTCGGGCAAAAATACCGGCACGGGCGAACGGGTCATGGCCGTCTCCGCCCCCCTGCTCGATGCCGACGGGCAAACGGCAGGCGTCCTGCGTCTGGTCAGCTCCTTAGAGGCGGTCGACCGTCAGGCGTGGATCGTCATCGGCACCACCCTCGCCATCTGCCTAGGGATCATCCTCTTCGTGTTCATGACCAACTACTACTTTATTTCCTCTATTGTCAGCCCCCTCTCGGTCATCAGCGACACCGCCAACCGCATCGCCCAAGGCGATATGTCGGCGCGCATTGATAATGAGTACCGCGACGAGGTGGGCGACCTGTGCAACTCCATCAACAACATGGCGTATGAACTGGCCGAGTCCGACCGCATGAAAAACGACTTCATCTCCTCCGTCTCCCATGAACTGCGCACCCCCCTCACCGCCATTAAAGGCTGGTCGGAAACTCTCATGCTCTGCGACCCGAAACAGGATAAGGAAACCATCAACCGCGGTCTGACCGTCGTTAATGACGAGGTTTCCAGACTTTCCCACATGGTCGAAGAACTGCTCGACTTTTCCCGCCTGCAGTCGGGGCGTATGCGCCTGCGGCTGGAGCCGACCGATCTGTACGCCGAAATCACGCAGGTCACCCTCATTATGCGTGAGCACGCCAATAAGGCGGGCATCACCATCCATTTCGACCTGCCCGAGGATAGCAATACCGTCATCCTCGCCGATGCCGACCGTCTAAACCAAGTCTTTATCAATATTATCGATAACGCCATCAAACACTCCGAAGCCGGCACCAACATCCGCATCTACGTCACCGAGGACGAGAAATGGGCCCGCATCTTCGTCGAAGACGAGGGCGAGGGCATCCATGAGGATGACCTGCCCAAGATCAAGGAGCGCTTCTATAAAGGCGTGTCCTCCAAACGCGGCACGGGCTTAGGGCTTGCCGTGGCGGATGAGATCATACGCCTGCACGGCGGCGACCTGTTTATCGATTCCAAACTCGGCGAGGGCACCAAGGTGTCCATTGCCCTACCAAAGGAGAAACAAGCATGAGCCAAGAACCGTCCTGCCTCCATCGCACCTCCATCGGCGGCCAAGCCATCATGGAAGGTGTCATGATGCGCGGCCCCGAAAAAACGGTCATCGCCGTCCGTAACCCCGAAGGCGAAATCGTCTTAGAACCTTTGAAAGACGAACGAAAATTTAAAAAACTGAAAAACATTCCTATTATTCGCGGCATTTTCAATTTCGTGTCCTCCCTCACTACCGGCTTTGCCGCCATCGAGCGCAGTACCGAGATTGCGCTGACCGAGGAGGAGCAACAGCCCGACAAATTCGACCAATGGCTGCTCGATCACTTCGGCGACAAGGGCACCAAAATCGTCACGGGTGTGACCATGGTCATTGGCATCTTGTTAGCCCTTGGCCTGTTCGTCTTCCTGCCCTACGGCGCCATGTGGGGCATTGAGAAACTGACCGGCTGGAACAGCGGCACCTGGTTCTATCTGATCGAGGGCGTGGTGCGTATCCTGATCTTTGTCCTCTATATCATTTTGGTGCGCCAGATGAAAGAGATCAAACGCCTCTTTGCCTACCACGGCGCCGAGCATAAGACCATCCATTGCTATGAACACGGCGAGGAACTGACGGTCGAGAACGCCAAGAAATATACCACCCTGCACAAGCGGTGCGGTACCAACTTCTTGGTCATCGTCATGATCATTTCCATTCTGTTGTTCTCTCTGATCCGCGTCGATCACCAGTTGCTCCGCTTGGGGCTTCGCCTGCTTATGCTCCCCGTAGTGGCGGGCATCTCGTATGAATTTATCAAACTGTTCGGGCGCTTCGATAACTGGTTCACCACCGCCCTGTCTTTCCCCGGCCTGATGTTGCAAAAACTCACCACCGCCGAGCCCGATGAGGGTCAGTTGGAGGTGGCCATCGCTTCCCTTACCGCCGTCATCCCCGAAAATAAGGATGAAGACAAATGGTAACTCAACTGCGTGCCGCCGGCGTGGAAGACCCTGAATTGTGCGTGAAATTCCTGCGCGAGGACGGCAAACTTACACAGGAGAATATTGACCGCTTGATCCACGGCGAACCCATTCAGTATGTCCTGGGGAATTGGGAATTTTACGGACTGCCCTTAACCATGCACCCGAATGTTCTCATCCCCCGCCCCGATACCGAAATTCTGGTCGATACCGCCATTGATTTTCTAAAAACAAGAACCAGTCCTACTTTTCTCGATCTCGGTTGCGGGAGCGGTGCGATTACCCTCTCGGTCATGAAGCATAGCGGAGCGCATGGCACCGCCTTAGACAAAAACCCCGATGCCGTCGCCCTGACCAAACGCAATGCCGAAATCAACCAATTACAGCCTACCGTGCTCTCGGGCGATTTATTTGACCCACCCGACCTGCCCCAATTTGATGCGATCCTGTCCAATCCCCCTTATTTGGATAAAAGGGATATGCAGGAACTCTCGGCACAGGTGAAAAACGAGCCCGAAACGGCGCTCTACGGCGGCGAGGACGGGCTGGATTATTATCGGTTTATCGCCCCTCATTATGCCCCCTATCTTAAGGCGGGCGGGGCGCTCATCTTGGAGATCGGGCACACACAGGCCAAGGCCGTGGCGGATATTGTCAAGGCGGCCGGCTATATCGATATACAAATACACAAAGACTACGGCGGAAACGACCGCGTTGTCTTTTGTCGGAGGAACGTATGAAAGAAGAATTTTCGAAACGGCTCACTTTGCTTCGCAAAGAAAAGAACATCACTCAAAAACAGGCGGCGCAAGATCTGGGCGTATCTCAGGCGCTGCTGTCCCATTATGAAAAAGGCATTCGCGAGTGCGGGCTTGAATTTGTTGCCAAGGCCTGCGAATACTATCAGGTGTCGGCCGACTATTTGCTGGGACTGTCGCAACTGACCGGCGGCGAAAAAATTTCTTCCGATCTGCCCGATCCGGCCGCCGAACCGGCCGCCAACACCGGCGATCTGGCGTTGGGATTGGGACGGCGCATCGTCTTTAACGGGCTGGATCTGTTGTACGTAACGGCAGGACAGGTCAACCGCAACTACATCCGCGCGCTGAATAATTATATGTATGTCAGCGTGTATAAGGCATTCCGCACCCTGTACGACGCCAACCCCCGCAACGACCGCAATTTGTTTTTGGTCGACTCTACCCTCGCCCCCTTCCACACCGAAGCGGCCTTGGCGGAACAGACGGCCAACATGAAAGCGGCGCTGGCCGAGTGCGAGGCACCCGATCTGGGTCAGACCCATATCGAAAAAGAGTACCCCAGCCGTGCGGGCGGTATGCTCAATTTAATTAAAAATGCAGAAAATTTGATCAAACGCTGAATAAAAAGAAAAATCCCTCTCACACTATCCGTGGGAGGTATTTTTTATGATACTTGACAGAATTGCCTTGATCCTCGCCATCGTCGGCGGGCTCAACTGGGGCAGTATCGGCATCTTTAATTTTGACTTTGTTTCGGCCCTGCTGGGTCAGAACACCATGCTGTCCCGTATCGTCTTTACCTTGGTCGGTCTGGCGGCCGTCTGGAGCATCTCGCTCCTCTTCCGTCAGCGGGATCCCGTTACCGACTAAAAAAAGAGAGCCACTCGGCTCTCTTTTTTTGTCCTCTTCCCCCGCAGGGGGAAACTTCACACATCCTCGATGTACTTCACAGGTCACCGACCTACTTCACACGCCAACGGCGTACTTCACGCCCTTTTCGTGAAGAGTGCGCCACAGCACCACGAAGAGCTTATTTTTTATACTGATATTCCAACGAAAAATCCCAATTTTGATAAATATTATCACTTTCGGCGGTCACCACCGTCGCCCGATAGGAGGACTTCGGTTTAATCTCCACGATCACCCGACCGTCCTCAACCGTCAAGATCTTCTCATAAGCACCCGTTGCCAGATTGCCCCGATAGAGGTCTTGTCCAAAACTGACATAGTATAGCGGCTCGGCAACCGCGATCCGCATCAAGGATACATCGGGAATATCAAAGAGTTTCTCCCTCTCTCCGTCCCGTGTCACCAGCCACATCTCCTGCTCGGTATGCACCAGTACTCCGTTTTGGGTCACATCTTCCACCGCCGTCCAATCTCCGTCGGGCAACTTGTGAATGCACACGCCGAACTGCTTGAGTTTATAACTCTCGCTGGTTACATACCAGATCAGGTGGGGACCTTCTCCGCAATCGTGAATACTCCCGTCATCGTCCACCATCACATACCCCCATTGGGTGTGATTGACCGCCTCTCGCTCCTGCGCAAAATACGCCTCATCCGTCATGCGGTATTCCACCGATAATTCCTCCGGATAGAGCATCGACGGCTCCACGCGCAGGTCGTCCACACTCTCGCTCGGACCGGTCGGTGCACATCCCGCCAGTATGAGAAGCATCAATACTATGGCGCAACCTCTTTTCATGTTTCCTCCAAAATTATTCATAACTTACTAATTTATCGCTAAACTGAGCAAAAATGACCGCCGCAAAAACCAGCGCACAGCCGATCCACTCCTGCACGCTGAGCCGCTCACCCAGAATCACCCAGCCCGACAGGAGGGCAAACACCGATTCCAAACTCATCAACAGCGTCGCCAGGGTCGGCGGCAAAAAGCGCTGTCCCACCATCTGCAGCGTGTAGGCCACGCCCGAGGACATCACCCCCACAAACAACAGCGGCCCCAATGCCGCCAACCATTGTTCGGGTGCCGTGCTCTCAAATACTAAACTCCCCGCGGCCGACACTACGCCCGCCACACTCAACTGAATCACCGATAACATCACCGCACAGGCGTGCCCCACAAAATGATCCACCAGCAAAATCTGCACCGCATACACCAGCGCACACCCCAGCACCAACAGATCCCCCGCCTCAAAGGTGAAACTCTCGGTAATCGAAAGTAAGTAGGTTCCCACCATCGCCACCGCCACACACGGCCAGATCGGCCAGGGCACACGCTTGCCCAGCAGTAAGCCAAAAACAGGAACCATTACTACATATAACACCGTTAAGAATCCCGCTTTGCCGGCGCCCGTCTGTGCCACGCCCGCCTGCTGTAGGGCGCTGGCAATGGCCAAGGCCACCCCGCAGGCGGCACCGCCGAGCAGCAGCATCTTCGGGCGGCGCACTACGCCCGCCTTCTTTTCCTTATGTACCGTAACCAGCGCCACGGGCAATACTGCCAGCGCCCCGATAAAGGAGCGTCCTGCCGTAAAGGCCATGGGCGGCAAACTCTCCGCCCCCATGTACTGCGCCACAAAGGCCGACCCCCAGATCACCACCGTGATCAGCAGGCATAATATTCCAATCCAACTTTTACTCTTCATTTTTCCTCTTTTTAAAACGGGCCAGATACACAAAATAAGCGGCTGATTTGTCGACAACATACTTATCGAAAGAAAAGGAATGCACGGCGCATTCCTTTTCGGTCAGACCTTATTTTGCAGTCTGTTTTTATTTCGTTAAGAACAGTACGCCCAAAGTAGCAGGGCCGCAGTGGCAGGAAATGGTACAGGACGCACGGCTGATCAGGATCTCGCCGAAATCGTGGTGCTTAACCAGTTCCTCGCGCACAATGTCGATCATCTTTTGGTCAATACCCGAATGGGTGATAAAGACACGGGAGACGTCAATGTCGGGATAGAGCGCCATCTGATCCTTAACATAGGATACCAGCACCTTGCTCAGATCGCCTCTATACTTCTTGTCAACCTTCATCGCCCCGTCTTCCTCGGTGTGCACCTTGATGGAGGGCTTCAGTTTTAAGAGGTTGGCGCCAAAAGCCAACACCGCCGAACAACGGCCGCCCGCCGCCATAAACTCCAGCGTGTCCAGCACAAAGGATGCGTGCGACTTGGGCACCAGCGCCTGTATCGCCGCCGCAATCTCGGCGGCATCCTTGCCCTCTTCGCGCATCTCGCAGGCGCGCAGCACCAACAGGCCGATGCCCGTCGACAGGTTCTTGGCGTCGATCACGAATACCTTGCCCTCAAACTCCTCGGCCGCCATACGGCAGTTGTTGTAGGAAGAAGAAAGCGCCGAACCCAGGGTGAGATGAACAACCGTGTTGCCCGCTTCTACCATCGGGGTGAAGAAATCCATATACTCACCCATGCTGATGGCGCTCGTCTTAGGCAGGGCCTTGTGATCCCAATAGGCGGCATACAGGTCATCGGGCGTAATGTCAACGCTGTCAATATACTCCTTATCGTCTAAATTGATATGATAAGGCATGGTGGGAATTTGGTACTGATCCAGTTTCTCCTGCGGCAGATCGCAGGTTCTGTCTGCACTGATAATAACCATGTTCATACTCCTTTAACAAATTACCTATATTATAGCAGAAAATCTTGCCCCCGTCAAGTTGACGAAACAACCTTTTTGGGTTACAATAAAAGGTATGAAACCTTTATTGATCTTGGCGCCCATGCGCTCGGAAATGGAACGGTATCTCCCGTTCCTACATCAAGAAACCACCCTCGGCCCCCGCACCCTCTTTCAGGGCGCCGTCGAGGGCTTTCCCCTTGCCGTGCTGAATACCGGCATGGGGCTGACCAACACCGTCGCGGGTCTGCTTGCCGCCCTGCCTCTTGTTGAGCCTTGCGCCGTCCTCTCCCAAGGCACCGCCGGCGGACACGTCGATTGGTTAGCGGTGGGCGACATCGTCTGCGCCACCAAGTTTATTTACGGCGACTCCCGCAAAGGCGAAGAACCGTTACCCGTCGAAACGGCCGACGGCTTGATCGACGCCATCCCCGCCCATCCCCATTTTGTAAACGTAGGCGAGAAACATCATCTCCCCCTCGGCCCCATCACCTCCGGCTACGCCTGGCGCACCGACAAGGCGGAACTTCGCTCCTGCCACAACAAAACCGGCAGTCTGTGCGAGGAGATGGAAGATGCCGCCGCCGCCCAGATCTGTCGGGAATGGGGTGTACCTCACGGCAGCCTGCGCATCATATCCAATAACCATTTGCGCCCCGACGGCGATTACGATATCAGCACCGCCGAAAAACTGCAAGCCTTTATCTTATCTTGTATCAAAAACGGAGAACTACACCTGTGAAAACCAATTATCATACCCACACATTTCGCTGCAAACACGCCGTGGGCGACGATGAGGCCTATGTACTGTCGGCCATCGCCGCCGGCTTTGATGTGCTCGGCTTTGCCGACCATTGCCCTTGGCCATTTACGACCGACTACCGCAGCAGCATCCGCATGGAACCCGAAATGCTCGACGATTATGTGGATAATCTCTCCCTGCTTCGAGAAAAATATAAAGACCGCATCTCTATTAAGATCGGTCTGGAATGTGAATATTTTGAAGAGTATATGCCGTGGCTGACCACCGTCGCCGCCCAAAAAGGCATCGACTATCTGATTTTCGGCAACCATTTCGCCAAGTCTGAGGAAAGCGGCTCGCGCTACTTCGGCAATGACTGCGCCACCCCCGAACGGCTGGAAGAATACCGTGTGAGTGCGCTGGCCGGCATCAATTCGGGTGTCTTTTCCTACATGGCTCACCCCGACCTGTTTTTGCACACCTACCCCGCCTTTGACACCAGAGCCGAACAGGTATCCAGAGAGATCTGCCGCGCCGCCGCCATTATGGACCTGCCCTTGGAATTCAACCTGTCGGGCTTCCGCATGAGCGATGAGTGCAAGCGCGGCTTCCCCCACCCCGACTTTTGGCGCATCGCCGCCGAAGAGGGCAACCGCGCCATCATCGGCGTCGACGCCCATTCCCATACCGCACTCGGCGCACAGGAAGACTACGCCCGCGCCGTCGCCATCTTAGATCAACTCCATATCGAAAGGATCGAAATATTATGAAAAAGACTACTCTGCGCGCCTATGCCCGCCTGATCGCCCGCAAAGGCGTTAATGTGCAGAAAAACCAGCCCGTTATCATCACCGCCGAACTTGACCAGCCCGAATTTGTCGAAATGCTTACCGACGAGTGCTATAAAGCCGGCGCTTCCCGTGTCGAAGTCAAGTGGACCCACCAGCCCCTCACCCGCTTGGATGTGCGCCATTGCAAGGAAAAGGTGCTCTCGGCCGTGCAGGACTGGGAACTGGAAAAGATGAAATATCAGGAGCAAACCCTGCCCGCCATGATCTATCTGGAGTCGGACGACCCCGACGGTCTGCGCGGCATCAATCAGGAGAAATATACCAAGGCGCTCCAAGCCCGCCGCAAGGCCTTCAAGCCCTTCCGCGAGCGGATGGACAACCATTACCAGTGGTGCATCGCCGCCGTACCGGGCGTCAAATGGGCGAAAAAATTGTTCCCCCACCTCTCCAAAAAACAGGCGGTCGAGGCGCTTTGGAATGCCATTTTGAAAGCCGCCCGCGCCGATGTCGACCCCATGAAACAGTGGGACGAGCATAACGCCAACCTCGCCAACCGTTGCGCTTGGCTCAACTCCTTGGGGCTCGCCGAGTTGCGTTATCATTCTTCCAACGGCACCAACCTCACCGTCGGGCTGATCGACCGCACCCGCTTCGTCGGCGGCGCCGGCGATACCGCCGAGGGCGTGACCTATAACGCCAATATGCCCTCCGATGAGATCTTCATCACCCCCATGAAAGGCAAGGCCGAGGGCACCGTGGTCTCCACCATGCCCCTGTCCTATCAGAGCGAACTGATCGAGAATTTCTCCATCACATTCCAAAACGGCAAAGCGGTGTCTTGGCAGGCGGAAAAGAACGGACACCTGCTCGACAAACTCATGAGCATGGACGAAAACGCAGGATATTTGGGCGAGTGCGCCCTCGTCCCCTACGACTGCCCCATCCATCAGTTAGGCATCTTATTCTATAATACCCTTTTCGATGAGAACGCGTCCTGCCATCTGGCGCTGGGCGCGGGCTACAGCGAATGTCTGGAAGGCTTTGAAACCATGTCCTATGAGGAGTGCACCGAAAGAGGCGTCAACGATTCCATCGTCCATGTCGACTTCATGATCGGCGCTCCCGACCTGTCCATCATCGGCATCGACAAGGACGGCAACGAGGTTCCCCTCTTCGTCAACGGCAACTGGGCCTCGTCGATTTGACGGCTTTCGCCGTTTGGGTTGCGCCCTCGCTTCCTGTTTCTTCGCCGTGGGCAGCCTTGCTGCCTTTTCATCAAAGAAACCATCGGTTTCTTCCAAAATTATTCACTATTCATTTAAAAAAAACAAAAGCCACCCAATCGGGTGGCTTAATGTTTTGGCCTAAATTATTCAGAATAATACTCGACTACCTTGTCAACGAACGGACGATAGTACTCGATATCGGCTTTGCCTTCACCGCCAACATAGGCAACGGGAGCTTCGCACTGGAGCCACCACTTCTCAGCGGAATCGGCAAAGGTCTCGCCGCGGAACAGAGCATCCAGAGTCTTAACCGACTCTTCGCCTTCCTCGAACAGAGGCTGAGCAACCAGGCCGGCGATGGTGCCGTCGGCAACCAGGTCAATGTTAAACTCGGTGTAGTCTACGCCAACAACGATCAGCTTCTTGCCGGTCTGCTGCATAGCAAGATCCCAAGACTGGCAGGAACTACCGGTGGTGCCGAAGCCGGCCACGATGTCGGGGTTGGAGTTGATAATACCAACAACCTTAACGGTAGCGGAAGACAGTTCCGTACCTTCGAATACAACAGAAGCAACCTTGAAGTTGGCACCCGAATCCTTAATCGCCTGACGGAACGAGTCCGAAGCCGCGTTCTCGGTAACGTTAGCGCCGGCCTGCGTGTTGCCGATGGTACCGGAAGTGATACCGGCCTCAGCCAGTTTCTCCAGCATGAATTGACCGGACGCATAGCCGTACTCTTTCGCCTGAGCGCAGATGTTACGGGAGATGAAGTTCTTAGTGTCTACGTACTCATGAGCAAAGTGAGGAACTACGAAGTAGCACATCTCGCTCATATCACGCATGAACTGATAGAAAGTGTCGTCACCCGACCAAATCAGAGCGCCTTCGCAACCGTTGGCGATAACCGACTCATACTTGGTCATGAGTTCCTGAGCAGAACCGTCATCCAGACCGCCGATGATGGCGTTGTAGCCCATATCCGCACCGCTGGTGAGGAAGGACATCTGTACGATACGGTGAACGGGATGGTTCATACCACCCATCATGATGGCAATGGTGGTATCCGCGGGATTGTGATCGCCGGCAGGACCATCATTGTCGGTGCTCGTGTCGCCGCAGCCGACCAGAACGCCGACCATCAGCATAACAGCAAGCAGTACTGCAATTGCCTTTTTCATTTTCTTTTTCTCCTATAGTAGAATTTTTATCGACCCCACGCAAGGCCAATGCAAGGGGCTATCTTACAGATACATTATACAAGATAATCTTACGAATTGCAAGAGCATATTGAATGTTTTTTCGTGGATTCATTTTGTTCATTTTTACCAAAAATAGATTCAAAGGAAGCGAAGTTTCCTTTTGCGCAAATGAAGAATAAAAAATAAGAAATGGAAAATACTAACTCATAACTCCTCCATTTGACAACCCTCATACTTCTATGCTATAATATCTATAATTGTATTGTTCGTGATTTTTTACAAAGAAACACCAACAACGTCTGGCGAAGCGCGTCAGGCTTATTTCTATATGGATAAAAGGAGAATCAATTTGTCACAAACGAAATCAAACACACCCCAAAAACGCTATTACAAACCCCGCAACCCCAAAGCGCAAAAACCCAAAAGTAAACTGCGCATCATTCCTTTGGGCGGACTGGGTGAGGTCGGTAAAAACCTCACCGCCATTGAATACGAACAAAATGTCATACTTATTGACTGCGGTATGACCTTCCCCGACGAGGATATGTACGGCATCGACTATGTCATTCCCGACATTACCTACCTCAAAACCTGCGGGAAAAATATTTTAGGCATCTTCCTCACCCACGGCCATGAGGATCACATCGGCGCCCTCCCCTACGTCCTGCGCGATTTGCAGGTGCCCGTCTACGGCACCAAAATGACATTGGGCATTGTACGGGGCAAACTTAAGGAGCATCATCTGGATCGCACCGCTATGTTAATGGAAATCGCCGCCGGCGATACCGTCAAGCGCGAGCCGTTTGCCGTTGAGGCCATTCGGGTCAACCACTCGATCGCCGATGCCGTGGCCTACGCCATCCATACCCCCATCGGCATCATCGTCCATACCGGCGACTTTAAGATTGATACCACCCCCATCATGGGTCAGCCGATCGACTTGACCCGCTTCGGCGAACTGGGCAGAAAAGGCGTGCTGTGCCTGATGCGCGACTCGACCAACGCCGAGCGCGAAGGCTCCACCGCCTCCGAACGCAGCGTCGGCAGCACCTTTGAACAGATCTTTTCCCAGAAATCCAACCGCGATCGGCGCATCATCGTCGCCACCTTCGCGTCCAATGTATCCCGCGTCCAGCAGGTCATCAACGCCGCCGTCCACGCCGGCCGCAAGGTCGCCGTATCGGGGCGCAGTATGCTCAATGTGCTCACCGTAGCGCAGGAACTGGGCTATATGGTGATTCCCGAGGGTACGCTGGTCGATCTCGACCGCATCAACCAATTCCCCCCCGAGCAAATGTGCTTGATTACTACGGGAAGCCAGGGCGAGCCCCTGTCTGCCCTCTATCGTATGGCCTATTCCGACCATAAAAAGGTCGAAATCGGCCCCAAGGACACCGTCATTTTATCAGCCAGCGCCATTCCGGGCAACGAAAAATCGGTCTCCCGCGTGATTAATGAACTGCTCAAATCGGGCGCCGAGGTGGTGCACGGGCACGACGAGCACGTCCACGTGTCGGGTCACGCCTGCCGCGAGGAACTGGCCATGATATTGGCGCTGTTGCGTCCCAAATATTTCCTGCCTTTTCACGGCGAGTACCGCCAGCAAAAACGCCATGCCGATCTGGCGGCGGTGGTGGGCGTAGCCCCCTATCACATTCATATTCTGGAAAACGGTCAGGTCTTCGAGTTCGACCGCAATTCGGCTAAGGTGGTCGACCATGTCCCCGCCGGCCGCGTGCTGGTCGACGGTCTGGGCGTGGGCGATGTCGGCAATATCGTATTGCGTGACCGCCGTCATCTGGCACAAGAGGGACTGATCACCATTATTATGATCTTCGATTCCCAGTCGGGTCTGCTCGTGTCGGGTCCCGACATCATCTCCCGCGGCTTTGTCTATGTTAAAGAGTCAGGCGATCTGATGGATCAGGCCAAAGCCATCGCCTTGCGCGTGGTGGAAAACTGCCAGCACCGCCGCATCAAAGACTGGCAACTGATCAAAACGCAGGTGCGTGATGCGGTGAGCAAGTATATCTTCGACACCACCAAGCGCAACCCCATGATCTTGCCCGTCATCATGGATGTGTGATTCGCAAAGTCCGCTTTGACTCCATCGGCATTTCTGCTCCCGCATAATTGCCGATATCCGTCTCGCTCCCTTGCTCATCACATCGGCTCGCAACCCATTCGCGGGCGCTTGGTCGCGATTTGCGCTCCTGATCCGCCCGCTCATTTCCTGTTGCTTCGCCGTTTTTGAAGGTGCTATTATGGAAACCATCGTACTCATAATTGAACTGATCGGTACCGCCGCATTTGCTATTACGGGCGTCTATGCCGCCTGTCAAAAAGGGCTGGACATCTTCGGCGCGCTGGTGCTGGGCTGCCTGACCGCCTGCGGCGGCGGCGCTCTGCGCGACCTGCTGCTGGGGCTGACCCCGCCCAACCTGTTTTTACAACCCATCTATATCTCGGTCGCCGCCATTGCCTCGGTGCTTACCTTGGCCGTGCTGGGCATGATGGGGGTACATATTAAAAAACACCAAGCGGTCATCGACCAGATCGTCAACTTCTTTGATGCGCTGGGTCTGGCCGTCTTTGTGCTGGTCGGAAGCCAGATCGCCATGCAGGCCGGTCATCCGAACAAACCCTTTTTGGTCATCACCGTCGGCGTCCTCACCGGTATCGGCGGCGGCATCACCCGTGATATGCTGTGCGCCTCCATCCCAGCCGTCTTGCACAAAAGGGTCTATGCCATTGCCGCCATCCTCGGCGCCGCGCTGTATTATTGGCTCTCGTTTACCACCCTTCATGACGGACTGGCCATGCTGCTCTCGGCGGCTCTGATCCTCGTCATCCGCTTGTTTGCTACGATTTTTCGCTGGGATCTGCCCCATATCCGCCCTTAACCCTTTACAAATCGACACTTTTTCGTTATAATAAATTGATTCTATATAGAGGTGTAAACCATGGTTGAATATGACGATATAAAAATGCAACTCTCGGCCCTCGCTCCCAAACTCGAGGAACTCACCCGTGCCCTCGATATCGAGGCCATCGACAAGGAAATTGCCACCCTCGAGGAACAGAGTACGGCCGACGGTTTTTGGAACGACGCCGCTAATTCCTCTAAGGTGCTCCAAAAACTCAGTTCTCTGAAAAACAAAAAATCTTCCCTCCAGTCCCTCACCGGTCGGTATGAGGATGCCCAAACCCTCATCGAAATGGCTGAGGAAATGGAAGATACGTCCTTAGTAGACGAGGCGCAGGAGAATGTGACCTCGCTGGAAAATGACCTCTCGGCCGCCCTGATGCAGACCTTGCTTTCGGGCGAGTACGACGGCCGTTCGGCTATCGTGACCCTGCACGCCGGCGCCGGCGGCACCGAGGCACAGGACTGGGTGGAAATGCTCTACCGTATGTATATGCGCTGGACCGAGCGCCACGGCTATAAGTTCAACCTGCTCGATATGTTAGAGGGCGACGAGGCGGGACTCAAATCGGTCTCCTTTGAAGTGGTGGGCGAAAACGCCTACGGCTATCTGAAAAGCGAAGCGGGCGTGCACCGTCTGGTGCGTGTTTCTCCGTTCGATGCTTCGGGTCGTCGCCAGACTTCTTTTGCTTCTTTGGAAATCGTCCCTGAAATTGACGACACCATTAAGGTGGACATCAACCCCGACGATATCCGTGTCGATACCTATCGCTCGTCGGGCGCCGGTGGCCAAAAGGTTAATAAAACCTCTTCCGCCATCCGCATCACCCACCTGCCCACCGGCATCGTGGTCTGTTGCCAGAACGAACGCAGCCAGCACCAGAATAAGGACATGGCCATGAAGATGCTCATGAGTAAACTCATGGAAATCAAAGAGCGGGAGCACTTAGAGAAGATCGACGATATTAAGGGCGAACAAAAGCAGATCGGCTGGGGCAGCCAGATCCGCTCCTACGTCTTCATGCCCTATACCCTCGCCAAGGATCACCGCACCAACTTCGAAATGGGCAACATAGGCGCCGTCATGGACGGCGACCTCGACGGCTTTATCAACGCCTACTTAACCAACCTCTCCCAAGGCAAAATCTGAGTCGTCGCAAACTACACTTTGCTCCATTTGCCTATCAGCAAATATCCGCCCGTTCCGTTGCTCCTCCTCTCGGCTCGAAACCCGCTTCGGGCGACCGGGACGGCTTACGCCGTTTGGGTTGCGCCCTCGCTTCCTGTTTCTTCGCCGTAGGCGGCACAGCCGCCTTCTTGTTCAAGGAAACCGTAGGTTTCTACCGAAATTATTCATCATTCACTATTCACTAAAAAAGATGAGGCCTCACGCCTCATCTTTTTTTATAAACGCCTTAAATATCATCGGCCA
>JAZNSU010000104.1:0-3472 GCA_045591385.1 Eubacteriales bacterium | reverse complement strand
CGGCGCGCTGTTTTGAACTGGTAGACCCGTCGATCGTGTTTACCCCCATTAAGAACGAGGGCGAGAAGGTCAAGGCGGGGGAGAGTATTGCCACCGTTTCGGGCAACGCCCGCAGCATCCTGACGGCTGAGAGAACGGCGCTGAACATGATGCAACGTATGTGCGCGATTGCTACCACATCAGCCTATTATAAGGAACTGGTAAAAGATTATCCCACGACCGTAGTGGATACCAGAAAAACAACACCGGGACTGCGTGCGCTGGAGAAATATGCGGTCAAGACGGGCGGCTGCGGCAATCACCGCTTCTGCTTGTCCGACGGCGTGCTCATTAAGGATAACCATATCAAGGCGGCAGGCGGCGTGACGGCGTCCATTGCGGCGGCTAAGGCCAATGTGCCGTTTGTGTTGAAGATCGAAGTGGAGTGTGACACCTTGGCACAGGTCAAAGAGGCGGTGGAAGCCGGCGCCGATATTATCATGCTGGATAACATGACGCCAGAGCAGATGCGCCAAGCGGTGCAGCTCATCGACGGGCGCGCATTGGTAGAGGCCAGCGGCAATATGCACAAGCGCGACATCCGCGAAGTGGCGGCCTGCGGGGTGGACATCATCTCGGTTGGTGGGTTGACCCACTCGGTCGCGGCCATGGATATTTCACTGGAGTTTAGAGAGTAAAAAGAAAAGGGTCAGCCAATTGGCTGAGCCTTTTGTATTGCAGTTACGCGTTGGCCTTGTTGACTTTAATAGCCATCTGAGCCTTTTTACGGGAAGCGGTGTTCTTCTTGAGAACGCCCTTAGCCGTAGCCTGATCAACCGTCTTGACAGCGGCACGGAAAGTGGTGTCAATGGTTTCCTTGTTGCCCTCGACGATAGCGGCATCGAGTTTCTTAATGGCGGTCTTCATATCAGACTTAATCATTTTATTGCGAAGAGTTCTGGCCTCGGTGGTCTTTACTCTCTTCTTAGCAGACTTGATGTTCGGCAAAACTAAGCACCTCTCTTACATTTTTTCATTCTTATAATTATAAACATAATAACTCCGCAAAGTCAAGAGTTTTTTTCGAAGAGGAATAAAAATTCCATGATCGGACATAGTATCTGAGAGGTGAATACTATGAACAACCTTCGTACCGACCTTGTTTGCGAACTTATTGATGCACACCCTGAATTATACTCCGTAAAATCGCCAATGTCAAGTGAAAGTGAGGCATTTGGTGTAAAAATTCGCAGAATTTCCCTGAACGACGAGCAGGCAGAGAAAATCGACCGCCGTGCCGGGCATTATCATACCCTTGAATGTCAGGGACTGGAGCACGCCGACGGACAAACGCTCTTGTCCATGATCCAAGCCGTGGCAGGTGAATTGCAATCGCTAATCGGTGATTTTGACAGTTTGTTGGTGGCAGGGCTGGGCAACGGTTCGGTTACTCCCGATGCCTTGGGCCCCCGTACCGTTTCCCATGTCGTGGTTTCCCGCCATATTAAAAGCAACCTGCCTCAGATGTATGAGGAGATGAAATTGGGCGAGGTGTCGGCGATTGCCCCCGGTGTGTTGGGACAAACGGGTGTGGAGAGCGCTGATATCATCCGTGCCGTAGGTCAGGTCGTCAAGCCGTCGGCCATGATCGTGATTGATTCCCTGGCTGCCATGGATCGTAAGCGGCTGTGCGCCACCGTCCAACTCTCCGACACCGGTATTACCCCCGGCAGCGGCATTGGCAACCGTCGGTTTGAACTGTCAGCGCAAACGATGGGCATCCCTGTTATTGCACTGGGGATTCCTATGGTCATCTCGGCCGCCGCGCTGGGCGGACAGGATGAGGAGGGGTTGATCGTTACCCCCAAAAGTATTGATCTGCTGATCGGTCGCGCCTCACGACTGCTTGGCTATGCCATTAACCGCCTCGCCCATCGGGATATGACGGTAGAGGATATGGACAGCCTGTTGTCATAGTCGACGCATCTTCGGCATACAGTAATGTCGGAGGTGATCGTAATGAAAGGACGATGGGGACAGGCGGGCGCCACCCTCATGTGCGTGGGCGCGCTGGTAATTGCCGCATTAGGCATGAGCAGTAGCCTTGGCGGGCGGCTGGCGCTGGCCATAGCCCGTCCCGGTATTCATAGCGGGGGCAGTGTAAAGATGGAAGCGTTTGTCGCATTGCTCATGCCGAATTACGTCAGCAACAGCGCAAGTCCGTCTATTTTTTCGGGTTCTTTTTGGGAATCTTTCTTTGATCGCCCGCCATCCACTGATGCTATTCTCGAAACTCTTGCGCAGGACGAGGAGTTTACCCCGCTCACGGGCGAGGGACTCTACTCCGTCGTGTATACCGATTTGCACCCTGACGAATCAGCGGGCTACCCGTGCTGGAACGGTGGCTATATCCGCAACAAAAGCATTATGGACTTTGATGTGTCTTCCTTGATGGAACAACCCTTGGATCTGGGCAGTAAAGGCGACGGACCGCAGGTGCTTATTTTTCATACCCATTCCCGCGAATCCTATAACGATACCGGCGAGGTCTTTGCCGCCCCCGAGGTGACACATAATAACGACACATCCAAAAGCGTGGTTGCAGTTGGGGATGTGTTAAAACAAACGTTGGAAGCACAGGGGATCTCGGTAATCCACAGCACCGACATCTACGACTCTACATATACCGGCGCCTATTCCCGCTCCGATGCCGCCGTTGCCGCTATCTTGGAGCAATATCCCAGCATACGCGTGGTGCTGGATCTGCATCGGGATGCGGTGTATACCGGCGATGGCGGCAAATACCGCCCCGTCGTGGAAAAGGACGGCATGAAAGTGGCGCAGATTATGATCTTGGCCGGCACCGGTAATGATAGCGACGATGTCAATCCCCATTGGCAGGATAATATCCGCTTTGGGTTGACCCTGCAGAGTGAGGTGGAAAAGGTTTGCCCCGGTATCACCCGCGCCATGATGGTGCGCACATCCGCATACAATCAAAATCGGTCCAAAGGCGCCCTTCTCATCGAGGTCGGCACCACCGGCAACACCCTGACCGAAGCCAAACGAAGCGCCTATTTTATCGGTCAGGCGCTCAGTCAGATCCTCGCATAAGAGCGCAACTGTTCCTTGTAGGCTTTCTTTGTGTGCTGCTGTGCTTTTTCTTTGTGACTACGCTTATGGTCGTCGATCGCCGTTCGGCATCTGTCGCTCCCTATTTTGACGGGCAAACACTTTTTGATATCAGTAAAGAGGGGATTACCGTCTTCGGTCAAACCTATTTCTGGCCATAAAAAAGGAATCGAGTGTATCACTCGATTCCTTTTTCCGTATTTACGATATTGAGTCGTAGGGCATTGCTTACCACCGAGACCGATGACAAACTCATGGCCGCCGCCGCAATCATGGGGGAGAGAAGCGGGCCGCCAAAGGCATACAGGAGCCCCGCCGCAACGGGAATACCAATGGTGTTGTAGATAAACGCCCAGAACAG
>JAZNSU010000103.1:0-3368 GCA_045591385.1 Eubacteriales bacterium | reverse complement strand
CCCGAGGTGTTAGCCATCAAACCACGCATACCGGCCAACTGACGGATCTGGTTGATACTACCACGAGCACCCGAATTGGCCATCATGTTGATGGGGTTGAACTGGCTTAAGTTGTCCTGCAACGCCTTGGTAACCTGCTTGGTCGTGTCATCCCACAACCCGATTACCAGACGGTAACGCTCTTCTTCCGAGATCAAGCCGCGGCGGAAGTTACGGGTGATCACGTCAACCTTCTTCTCGGCTTCGGCAATCAGTTCTTTCTTCGCTTCCGGCACCTCAATATCGGCAACCGACATAGTGATGGCACCCTTGGTCGAATACTTGAAGCCCTTGGCCTTGATGGTATCGATCATCTCGGCCGCCTCGGCAATGCCGTGAACCTTGATGCAACGGTCAATGATGATACCCAGCTGCTTCTTGGTGCACAGCGCGTCAATCTCCAGATCCAGCACATGCTCAGGATCGCTACGGTCAACAAAACCGAGATCCTGCGGCAGATCCTCGTTAAATATGATCTTACCAACCGTCGTTTCGATAATACGGCTGATCGTCTCTCCGTTAATCTCCTTGGTCAGACGAACCTTGATCGGCGCATGCAGATGCACATGACCGGCATCATAAGCCATCATCGCCTCGTTTACACCGGAGAAAATACTGCCGGCCCCCTTCTTTTCGGGGTTGACACAGGTCAGATAATAGGAACCCAATACCATGTCCTGCGTAGGCACGGTAACCGGCTTGCCATCCTGCGGCTTGAGCAGGTTGTTAGCCGACAACATCAGGAACCGAGCCTCGGCCTGCGCTTCGGTGGACAGGGGTACGTGAACGGCCATCTGGTCACCGTCGAAGTCGGCATTAAATGCCGTACATACCAGCGGATGCAGTTTGATGGCACGACCCTCAACCAAAACCGGCTCAAACGCCTGAATACCCAAACGGTGCAACGTCGGGGCACGGTTGAGCAGGATCGGATGATTCTTGATCACCGATTCCAACGCATCCCATACACCGTCATTGGCACGCTCGACCATCTTCTTGGCGTTCTTGATGTTCTTGGACACATCCATCTCCACAAGTTTCTTCATAACGAAGGGCTTAAAGAGTTCGAGTGCCATCTCTTTCGGCAGACCGCACTGATAGATCTTCAGCTCCGGACCGACAACGATAACCGAACGGCCCGAATAGTCCACACGCTTACCCAGCAGGTTCTGACGGAAACGTCCCTGCTTACCTTTAAGCATATCCGATAACGACTTGAGCGGACGGTTATTCGGTCCGCTGACCGCACGACCGCGACGGCCATTGTCGATCAGAGCGTCAACCGCTTCCTGCAACATACGCTTCTCATTGCGAACAATGATCTCCGGCGCATGCAGTTCCAACAATCTCTTCAAACGATTGTTGCGGTTGATAACACGACGGTACAAGTCATTCAGGTCACTGGTGGCAAAACGACCGCCGTCCAGCTGAACCATCGGACGAATATCGGGCGGAATGACCGGCAACACGGTCAGAATCATCCACTCAGGACGGTTGCCCGAAATGCGCAGAGCCTCGACTACATCCAAACGTTTAAGCAGTCTGGTACGCTTCTGTCCCGAAGCCCCTTCCAATTCTTCTTTCAGTTGTGCGGATAAAGCATCCAGATCAATTTCTTCCAGCAAGGACTTGATGGTCTCCGCACCCATACCGGCTTGGAAATCATCCTCGTACTTTTCTTTCAGATCCTGATACTCTTTCTCGGTCAATACCTGACACTTACTGATCTCAGTAATGTCCTCGCTGACCCAGGTCACGATATAGGCACTAAAATACAGGATACGCTCCAGTACACGCGGCGAAATATCGAGAACCAGTCCTAAACGGGACGGAATTCCCTTGAAATACCAGATGTGCGAAACCGGCGCCGCCAGTTCAATGTGACCCATGCGCTCACGACGCACCTTAGCCAACGTAATCTCAACACCGCAGCGTTCACAGATCTTGCCGTTGTAGCGCAACTTCTTGTACTTTCCGCAATGGCACTCCCAGTCCTTGGTCGGTCCGAAAATACGCTCGCAGAACAAACCGTCACGCTCCGGCTTGAGGGTTCTATAGTTGATCGTTTCCGGCTTCTTGACCTCGCCGTGCGACCACGAACGGATCATATCGGGAGAAGCAAGACCGATCTTGATGGAATCAAATTCATTAAATTCTGTACTCATCCAATCACTCCCTTACATCATGTCGGAATCGTCGAACATGTTAGCCATAGCATCGGCACCGAAAATATCATCAGCCGCCGCATCCCCATCTTCATTGTCAAAGATGAAGCTGGCGCCCAACTCTGCCTCGTCCACGTCGGGAGCGGCAAAGTTATCCGATACATCCAAATCAATACCATGACCCTCGTCCTCGATCGGCTGACTCAGATCAATTTCCTCATTATCCTTGGACAGGACCTTAACATCCAAGCCCAACGACTGCAATTCTTTAATCAATACCTTGAAGGATTCGGGAATACCCGGTGTGGGGATATTCTGTCCCTTCACAATCGCTTCATAGGTCTTGACACGGCCCACCACGTCATCCGACTTCACAGTCAGAATCTCCTGCAAGGTGTAAGCCGCACCATAGGCTTCCATGGCCCAAACTTCCATCTCACCGAAACGCTGACCGCCAAACTGAGCCTTACCACCCAGAGGCTGCTGCGTTACCAGCGAGTACGGACCGGTCGAACGGGCGTGAATCTTATCATCAACCAAGTGCGACAGCTTCAGATAATACATGTAGCCAACCGTAACATCCTGATCGAAATATTCACCGGTACGTCCGTCACGAAGTTTAACCTTACCGTTAGAATTGTAACCGGCCAGATCCAGCGCCTTGAAAATATCCTGCTCGTTAGCACCGTCAAAGACCGGTGTCGCAATCTTAATGCCAAGCGCCTTAGCCGCATACGCCAAGTGCACTTCCAGCACCTGACCGATGTTCATACGGGAAGGCACGCCCAACGGGTTGAGTACGATATCCAGCGGCGTACCGTCATCCAGGAACGGCATATCTTCCTGCGGCAGAATACGGGAAATAACACCCTTGTTACCGTGACGGCCGGCCATCTTGTCACCAACCGACAACTTACGCTTCTGCGCAATATACACACGAATAACCTTGTTTACACCGGGCGACAGTTCGGTGCTGTTTTCGCTGGTAAATACCTTAACGTCAACAACTGTACCGTATTCGCCGTGGGGTACACGCAAGGAGGTATCACGCACCTCTCTGGCCTTCTCGCCAAAGATGGCACGCAGCAAACGCTCCTCAGCCGTCAGCTCGGTCTCACCCTTCGGGGTAACCTTACCAACCAGAATATCACCCGCACGCACCTC
>JAZNSU010000102.1:0-5573 GCA_045591385.1 Eubacteriales bacterium | reverse complement strand
GACTGGGGGCATTCGGCGATTGCCGTTACTGATCACGCCTCCTTGCGGAGTTTGCCGCAGGCGGTGCGGGTTGGTCGTGATTTAGGAGTTAAGGTCATCGGCGGTATGGAAGCCTATATGGTCAATGATCTGGATGCGGCGGTAAGCGGAAACAGTACGCAATTGTTGACGGGACGGTTTACGATATTTGATCTGGAGACGACGGGATTAAGTATGTCGGTGGATCGAATTACCGAAATCGGTGCGGTTTTGGTGGAAAACGGAGAGATCATTGATGAGTTTAACACCTTTGTCAATCCTGAAATTCCGATTCCGCCGCGTATTACCGAACTGACGGGCATTACCAATCAGATGGTGGCCGATGCACCGAAAATTGATGTGGCGTTGGAACAGTTTCTCTCCTTTGCAGGAGATAGTGTGCTGGTGGCGCACAATGCCAACTTTGACTGCGGGTTTGTTCGCGCGGCGGCAGCGCGTTTGGGTAAGGAATTTGATCATACGTATATAGATACGGTACCCCTTTGCAGCAGTGCTTTTCCGCAGTTGCGCAACGTAAAACTGGATACGGTGGCATCCTTTATGGGGCTTGGTGAATTTAACCACCACCGCGCCTGTGACGATGCGCGGATGCTGGCCAAAATTTTCTTGCCGCTATTAGATGACCTGAAAAAGAAACACAAAATTGATCGGGTTTCGCAGATCAACCGTTCCATCACCGTTAACTGGGCCAAACAGCATCGCTATCATGTGGTATTGCTGGCGAAAAACGATGAGGGTATGCGACAACTGCATAAACTGTGTAGTATGTCTTATCTGGAATACTTCTCCAGAAAGCCGTTGATTCCTAAGAGCGTTTTAATGGAAAACCGCGAGCATCTTTTGATTGGAAGTGCCTGCAGTGAGGGCGAACTGTTTGAGATGCTGACGGGATTTCGTCGGGATGAAGATCTGATGCGGGCGGCATCGTTCTATGATTATTTTGAATTGCAACCGGCAGAAACCTATATGCACATGGTGGATAGCGGACGGTTGCACGATTCGCAGATGTTGGAAGATATACATAGGCGGATTTTATCCATTGCCACACAATTAGGACGGCCGGTAGTAGCGACGGGAGATGTGCATTATCTGGATGAGGATCAGCACTTGTCTCGTGTGGTTTTAGCGGCTACAAAAACCATGAGAGATGAGGATGCGCAGGGGCTCAACCATATGCGCACTACCGAACAGATGCTCAAAGGTTTTGATGGCATGACTGAGGAAGAAACCCATCGGATTGTTGTGGGAAATTCGATTGCTATTGCCGATTTGTGTGATCAGGCGGCGCCCATTCCTGAGCCGATGTTGCCCTGTCCGACCGATGATGTCTATCGTGTGCGTTTGGATGAAGTTTTGGCTCAGTTTCCGCAGGAAAAGGAATGGATTGAAGAGCAGGGATTGCGGTCGTTGTTATTAGCGGCTATGGAGATCAAGCGTTTATTGCCGGAAGTATCCATAGAGGGTGGAATGCATCGGTTGCAGGTGGCTTATGAGTTGGGCTTGACCGATCGGGTCGATTTGACGATTGAGGAAGATATCGCGCCTTATTCGCTGGAGATCAGCGTACCGCTTTCGCTACGGGACCGCATTCAGGAGCGGGTTGATGCACAATACGGTGCTTGGCATTGCCCGTATGCGGGTTCGGCGGTTGTATATACCCCCGAAACGGCTAAGCAGGCGATCATTCGTTATGAGGAAGAAAGCCGTAAGGGTTTCCGTGAGATCGTGGAAAACCGCATAGCCGCCAATATGTCCGGATCGGTGCGGCAGTTGCAAGTACAAAAGGATCGATTATATGTATTGCCTGTTCATGCGCCGGAGTATACGGTTCCGGTGTCTGGGGTAAAGGATCTATACTTTACGCATTACGATGCTTGTGAATACGACAATGTTTTGTTGTGTTTGCGGTTTACCGAGGATGTATCGGCGCAGATGCTGCGAATTTGTGAGCATTTAAGCGGTGTTCCGGCTCGTGAAGTGCAGGCGGATGAATCCTGCCTGTCGTTACGGGAGAGTGCGGATGAACTGTATATTGAGCAGGAGCATAGTTTAGCCAACGGTATGGCGGGATGTGATGGGATATCGGAAACGGCCGCCTTGAAACTGCTTTGGTATAAACTGAATTTCCCGCAGGAGTTTTACTGTGCTTATTTTTCGACGCATGACATGGAAAATATGATGCAGGGTGGACGTGCCGAGAATCTTCCTGCCTTGGCCTTGCGGGTGGAGATGTATCACCGTGAGGAGCAGACGGTGGAATATGAAATGTTGCTGCGTGGAATACAGTTTTCGTCTATTAACTTGTTCGAGTCGGAATATCAAAGTTTTGTACCCAATGAGCAGGGGGATATTGTATTGCCGATGCGAGCCTTGGAGGGATTTACCGAAAAAGATGCGCAAGCCATCATTCGCACAAGAGAAGAGCAATCTTTCATGACGGCGGCGGAACTGTTGCAGGCAAGTCCGGTCTCCAAACAGGGAGCGGCTATGCTGAAGCAGGCGGGAATCGGTGATGAAAATGACGGATTGATGCGATTGTTTTGATATAACATTTTACCGAATTTGAATTTCCACATTAGTGGCTTAGCACCTGAAAAACCATGTAAAATTCGACAAAACATCTTGACACGTATCGGTATTTTTCGTATGATAGATATAGTATATTGGCGGAGGTATGTAGTATGTATGCGGCCAGAGTAATCGGCACCGTTGTCTGCACGGCAAAAGAGGAGAAATTAAACAATTTGAAGATGCTTGTGGTGCAGCCGGTTAATGTCTTGAATATGAAAAATGACGGCAAATGTGCAGTAGCCATTGATGCGGTCGGTGCTGGACAGGGAGAGATTGTTCTGGTTGTCGGCGGTTCTTCCGCAAGACAGACTGAGGTGACTACCAACAAGCCGGTGGATGCTACGATCAACGCCATTGTGGATTACATTGAGATCGAAGGCAAATTGGTCTACGACAAGTTGGCCGGTGATGAGAATTATGCCAAGGCCCAGGCGGCCGCTCGGACGTAAGGGGAAAGCGTATGCAACTTGCCAGAGTAATCGGTTCGGTGGTTTCCACGCAGAAGATTCCCGGCTTAAAGGGGATCAAGATGCTGGTGTTGCAGCCGCTGGACAGCAGCGGAAAAGATATTGGTCAGCCGTTGATCAGTGTGGATTCGGTCGGTGCCGGTGTGGGGGAGACGGTCTTCTACGCTAAGAGCAAGGAAGGCGCAATGACCTTAACCGATCCGACGGTATGTGCGGATGCGGGTGTGGCCGGTATTTTGGATTATTATTATTCAGTAAAGAAGGATAACCAATGACATTTTGTCGTGTGGTCGGGAATCTGGTAGCGACACAAAAAAAGGAAGAGTTGACCGGTTCGAAATTGATGATTGTGCAACCGATTGACAATTTCGGTAAAGATACCGGAGATGAAATGATTGCCGTGGATTGTGTCGGTGCGGGAATCGGAGATCTTGTAATTGTGATATATGAAGGCTGGGCGGCTCGATGGTGTGCACGGGCGAAAAGCAACACGGCGCCGATCGAAACGGTAATTGCCGGTATTATTGACAGTTATGAGACAGATGTGAACAGTATATTTCAAAAATAAGTGGGATTCGGGAAGGTGAATGGCATGGCAGTAGATGCCGCAGTTGCAGTTGCCAGAGCGCAGGAATTGTTAGATAAGGCGTATGCCGCACAAAAGCAGTACGCGAACTTTGATCAGGATCGTGTTGATCGGATCATTGCCAACATGGCTAAGGTGGGCTATGAGAATGCGGAACGTTTGGCGCGCATGGCTGTAGATGAGACCAAGATCGGTAAATACGAAGATAAGATCATAAAGAACCGTTTTGCATCCAAGAATTTTTACGATTCGATCAAGGATATGAAGACGGCGGGGATCATTGCCCGTGATCCGGATAAAAAGGTGATCGAGATTGCGGCGCCTATGGGTGTGGTTACGGCCATTATTCCGACCACGAATCCTACGTCCACGGTTATTTTTAAGTGCATGGCGTCACTCAAATCCCGAAATGCGGTTGTGATCTCTCCGCATCCTCGTGCGATTGCCTGTTGTATGGAGACGGCACGGCTGATGGAAGAAGCGGCTGTGGCGGCGGGAGCGCCGGCCGGATTGATTCAGTGTTTAGACATTGCCTCTATGGATGCGGCCAATGAGTTGATGCACAACGATAAGGTTGCCGTGATTCTGGCAACCGGCGGAACGGGCTTGGTAAAGGCGGCGTACAGCAGTGGAAAGCCTGCTTACGGTGTAGGCCCCGGTAATGTTCCGGCGTACATAGAGAGAAGCGCTGATATTTCGTTGGCGTTGGATAAAATTTTAGCCAGTAAGACTTTTGATAACGGTACGATCTGTGCATCTGAGCAGTCGATCATTGTGGAAAAGGTGATCTACGATCAGGCCAAGGCGTTGCTGAAAGAAAAGGGTGGTTATTTTGTCACAGGCGAAGATGCCAAGAAACTTTCGGCTACCGTAATCAAACCCAACGGCGGGGTGAATGCTGACGTTGTCGGTAAAGCGCCGCAGGTGATTGCTGATCTGGCGGGCATTTCGATGCCAGAAGGTACACGGGTCTTTGTGGTGGAACTGGATAAGGTGGGAACCGATACGCCGCTTTCTGCTGAGAAATTATGTCCGGTTCTGGCATTCTACACGGTTGAGAACTGGGTAGAGGCCTGTGAATTGTGCATGGAATTGCTGGAGTTTGGCGGATTAGGACATAGCTTATCCATTCATTCCAATAATGATGAAATTATCGAGCAATTTGGCTTACTTAAGCCGGTTTCCCGTATTTTGGTCAATTCTCCCTCGTCGCAGGGTGGTATTGGTTATACGACCGGGTTGAATCCTTCTTTAACATTGGGATGCGGTACGTTTGGCGGCAATATTGCCTCGGAAAACATTACACCGCTTCACTTGATGAACAAGAAGAGAATTGCTTATTACAATGCCCCTGCAGACTTTATGCTGCCCACGGCTACGCCGGTACGGCAGACAGGGTATTCGCGTGCGGATATTGTGGCGGCCGTTGAGCGGGCGC
Source organism: Eubacteriales bacterium (assembly GCA_045591385.1). GTDB lineage: Bacteria > Bacillota > Clostridia > Oscillospirales > UMGS1783 > CAKSHC01. The sequence continues at coordinate 472 of JAZNSU010000102.1, read as the reverse complement.
TGAAAAATCTGTGAAATTAGGCAGAAATGCTTAATGATAAATTTAGTACACAATAACTTAGGAGGTAAATGTCATGGAAGCAATCGGGTTAATTGAAACCAAAGGTTTGGTAGCCGCTATCGAGGCCGCTGATGCTATGGTTAAGGCCGCTAATGTTAAGCTGGTCTCCAAGGAGTATGTCGGCGCTCAGATGGTTACGGTTATTGTTACCGGTGAAGTTGGTGCTGTTAAGTCGGCAACCGAGGCCGGTGCCACTGCGGCCAAGAGAATCGGTACTGTTGTATCGGTACATGTAATTCCCCGTCCGCATAATGATGTTGACGGCATCATTGCAACCCTGTAAGTAGAACGTAAGAGAAAAGGAGAATATATCATGGAAAGAGAAGCATTGGGAATGGTTGAGACCAAAGGTCTCGTTGGTTCCATTGAAGCTGCTGATGCTATGGTTAAGGCCGCTAATGTTGTTTTGGTC
>JAZNSU010000101.1:0-3556 GCA_045591385.1 Eubacteriales bacterium | reverse complement strand
TACAATGCGGATGGTGATCAGCGAGAAACCAAATTTGTCAAAATCACCCTTACCGTAATCGGTGATATCCCAGCCCAACATACAGTCGCGAACCTCATCGTATTCGTGACCCTTGTTTTGCCACTCCTCAGGCGTAAAATGACAGAACGGGGGAAGATAACAGCAATGCTTTTGGCACATCGCTTCCAACTCTTTTAATGCAGCGTTGATCTGTGAACGTTTCATATTTTGATATCTCCTTTCAAATATATTTGTATTATAACATATTAAAAATAAAATTTCTATAGGTATTGTGATAAATATAAGAATTGATGGCAAGCATCAAGGACTACGACTCACTACGTTCGCATGCATAAGTTCGGTTTAGCCGATCGTGCTTCATTTGATTCGCACTCTCGGAACCTCACCTAACTTATCGAACCTACGGTTCTCGTCATGAAGTTCGCATAAAAAGAACAGATATCCATAACGGGATATCTGTTCTTTTGGTGGACCATCAAGGACTCGAACCTTGGACCGGCCGGTTATGAGCCGGCTGCTCTAACCAACTGAGCTAATGGTCCGCATGTGCTATACAGTATAGCACACAATAATTAGAAAATCAAGAGTTGTTTTAGGATTCATAAGGGCGAATACGGAGAGTAGCCCCTAAAGACTGGCAAATATGACGGCTTTTTTCCTGCTCTTCGGGCGAGGTGACTACGTCGACTACCGTCATAATCACCTGAGGTACGTAAGAGGTACAGTCCTTGGTAAAGGCGAGCATGGCCTCATAGGACGGTAATCCAAACTTGGGACGCACGACCTTAAGATAATCTTCGGCATTGGTGGCATTTAGGCTGATGGATACCACATCAATCAGTCCTTCCAATAAGGAGGCGGTCTTTTTACCATGAATTAAATCGGAAAGCCCGTTGGTGTTAATGCGGATGCGAATATCGCTCTTGCTTCTGATATATCGAGCAACGGCCAGCAGATCATCCAGTCGTTCGGTCGGTTCGCCGTAACCGCAAAAAACAATCTCCTCGTATTGGGAAAGATCCCAGTCGTCAAGGCTTGCACATACTTCTTCTACCGTCGGCTCCCGATCCAGCCACAATGGGTCAGACCCATATACGCTGTCGCTGTTTTGGCGCAGGCAGAAGGTGCAGGCGCAGGGGCAGCGGTTGGTCATATTCACATAGATCCCGCGCTTGACGGGATAGGTAATGGTCATCATAAGAAAATCCTCCGAATGTTGAGTTTATCCAGCATATAGCCAAGAATAAGAAATAGCACACTGCTGATCAGGCATTGCATAAAACTTCCCACCATGCCGGCCAGCGGAGCTACGGCATTTTGAGTAATCAGCGCCTCATAGGCATAGTACCCGCCGATGCAGAGCACCCAAGCGGGAATCAGAGCCATCATATTACGCAAGCAGAAAATTTTTCCCTGCCGCCGAAAGGCGAGAACCGATAGCCCCTTGATAACAAGAGAGGCGGGTGCCCATATCGCAAAGCCGGTCAATACATCGGCCAAGGTACTGCCGATTACGCCTACGGCTATGGCGTAGGGCCACGGGAGCAGGCAGGCGGCCAAATAAATAATGGCATCCCCAACGTGAACGTAGCCGGCGTGCGAGGGAATCTGCAAAAAGGCGGTGCAGACAAAAACAAGTGCGGCAAAAATACCGCTGTAGCAAAGATAACGAACGGTCGGTTTCATAGTTGTGTTAAAAACTCCTCAAAGCATAGTCCGTCGGTCTTGGGCAGGTCGAGTTCCAACGCACGGCGTAACACCTTGGCAATAAAGGCGGCGGCGTGCCTTACCGAATCCTCTAATGACAGACCGTTTACGAGGTCGGCCACCAGAATGGAGGAGAAGACATCCCCCGTTCCGGCACGGTTCGGGCCGACCTTGTGCTCGGTTACGATGGTGATTTTTCCGTCCTCAAAAATGAAATTTTCGAGGTTTTCCCCTCGTTCTAACCCCGAAATTACCACCTTTTTTGGACCTATTTGGGTCAATTTCAGGCAAATTTCGGCTAATTTTTGCTCGTTTAGGTCGGGTTTATAGGGTGTTTTTGTTAAAAAACAGGCCTCTGTGAGGTTGGGGGTGAGGATATCAGCATAGGGAACCAGTTCCTTCATCTTGTCAGCCAACAGGGGAGAGTAGGAGGGGTACAGTTTGCCGTAATCACCCATAACGGGATCCATCACCACAACGGTGTCCTCTTTTTTGAACTCCCGAAGAAAGTCTTTGACAATAGAAATTTGTTCGGGAGAACCGAGATAGCCGATCAAAATACCGGAAAACGTTAAGTTGAGCGCTTTCCATTGCTCGATATAGGGAATCATGTGCGGAGTGAAATCGGTGGAATAAAAACGGTCAAACCCCGTATGATTGGAAAATACCGAAGTGGGCAGAGGGCAACATTGCACCTTAAGCGCCGAAATGATAGGCAGCGATACCGCGAGCGAACAACGGCCAAATCCGCAAAAATCGTTGATGACGGCAATCTTCTTCTCATGATTGTGCATAAAATCCCTCCTTGCTTTTTTGCTGAAGATACTATATACTAATTTTGGTAGTATGAAAAGTATCAAAACGGGAGAATTTTATAGAACCAGATGAAGCAAGAAGCGATCTATTTACAACTGTATAAGAAGATGAGAGAGGCCATTGTGGCAGGTGTGTATCCCATGGGCAGTAAACTGCCATCCAAGCGTATGATGGCGCAGGAGTGGGGAGTAGGGTTGATCACAGTAGCGCATGCCTATGAGTTGCTCATGGATGAGGGGTACATTGAGGCCAGACAGCGCAGTGGTTATTTTGTCATCTTTCGCACCGATGATGGGTTTGCGTCTTCCCCCCGTACGGTCATGCCGGTCAAGCATGACAGCGGAACGGCGGAGTTCCCTCTTTCGGTTCTGCATCGGACGATGCGGGCGGTGATGGGAGATTATGGAGCCGATATTTTGGAGCGATCAGAACCGATCGGATGTTTGGAATTTCGGCAGGCTATTCGGCGGTATCTGGCGCGCAGTCGGGGCATACTGGCGAGAGATGACCAAATTGTGATCGGGTCGGGCTCGGAATATTTATACCGCATGATCGTGGATCTGCTGGGACGGGATCGCATCTATGGGATCGAGTCGCCGTCCTATAAAAAGATTGAGCAGGTGTACCGGTCGTCTGGAGTTAATGTGGAACTTCTGCCATTGGGACAAGACGGTATTGACAGCACGGCTTTGCGCCGAACACAGGCGGATATTTTGCATATCTCGCCCTATCGCAGTTTCCCCAGCGGTGTCAGCGCATCGGCTTCCAAGCGGCATGAATATTTGCGCTGGGCGCAGGAGGGGCGGTATATTGTGGAGGACGATTTTGAGTCGGAATTTTCGGTATCGAAAAAGGCGGAAGAGACCCTCTTTTCCCATGCGCAATTTGAAAATGTAATTTATATGAATACCTTTTCGCAGACCGTTTCGCCGTCATTGCGGGCGGGGTATATGGTATTGCCGATGGGGTTGGCCAGGAAATTTGAGCGTAAAAGTCGGAGGCCAAGCGGTCT
>JAZNSU010000100.1:0-33939 GCA_045591385.1 Eubacteriales bacterium | reverse complement strand
GTCCATCGCCACCCGCCGTGCCGCCACCTCGCAAGCAAAACTCTCCTTAACACAGGAAAGAAGCATCCCCGCCACATATTCGGGAATCATGGCGTTGAGGACGGTCACTTCATCGGGCTCAAATATGGCATTGGATGCCTTGGCTTCAGTCCGCGCAAGGGGCAACAACCATACCACCCTTGCCTCCTGCGACATGAGCGAATGATACTCACTGCACACCACGCCAAACCGGTCAAACTCGCCCGCGCAAAAGCCCCGACAAGCTTCCTCGGCAATCTCCCGCGCCTGCTCATAAGAGAATTTCTCGGCATAGGCAAGAGATCCCTTGTAGCGGTCACAGGCACGCTTGCCCACGGGAATGACCTCGGCCTGCGGATACTCGCGCATCAGGCGGAAAATGTTGGCGTTGTAGCCGCCCGCCAAACCACGGTCGCCCGCCACGACCACCAAACGCATCCGCTCGCCCTGTCGCTGTTGCATATACGGGCTCTTGCGGCACTCCTCGTACCCGCCGAGGATCGCTACCGTGTCCGATAAGGCGTGGGCGTACTGCTTGCCCTTGATCATACTGTCGGTCGCCCGACGGATCTTGGAGGAAGCCACCAGCCCCATCGCCTTGGTCAGATGCAGGGTCGAGTCGACACTCTTGATGCGGGTGCGTAACTGTTTGATATCGGCCATGCTCTTACCTCGCCATGCGGGACAGGGCATCGGTCAGGCGGGCGATATCCTCGTCCTCCCAGTATCCCGCCTCGACACGGGTCAGGAAATCGGCGTACCGATTCTCCAGCAGTTCATATAGATCCTTTTCATAGGTCTTCACGTCCGATACCGCAATATCGTTGAGATACCCGTGAATGACGGCGTACACGATGGCTACCTGACAGCCCACACGAATGGGGGTGTTGCGCCCCTGCTTGAGCACCTCAACGATGCGCTCACCCAAGGCTAAACGCGCCTTGGTGTCGGCATCCAGATCGCTGCCAAACTGGGCAAAGGCCTGCAGTTCGCGGTATTGCGAGTAGAGGAGTTTGAGTTCTCCCGCCACCTTCTTCATGCCCTTGATCTGCGCCGAACCGCCCACACGGCTAACCGAAATACCGGGGTTAATGGCCGGCATGACACCCGCATGGAACAGTTCCGTCTCTAAGAAGATCTGCCCGTCGGTAATGGAAATGACATTGGTCGGAATATAGGCCGATACGTCGCCCGCCTGCGTTTCAATGATAGGCAGGGCGGTGATCGAGCCCCCGCCGTATTCGGGCGCTACGCAAGCCGCCCGCTCAAGCAAGCGGGAATGGAGATAGAAAACGTCACCCGGATAGGCCTCACGTCCGGGAGGTCGGCGAATGAGCAGGGAGAGGGCGCGATAGGCCACCGCGTGCTTGGACAGGTCATCGTAAACGATCAAAACATCCTTGCCCTGTTCGCGGAAATACTCGGCCATCGCACAGCCCGCATAGGGCGCGACATACTGCAAGGGCGCCGACTCGGAAGCCGAAGCCGATACGATAATGGTGTAACCCATCGCCCCTGCCCGTGTTAGTTCATTGGCCAACTGCACCACCGAACTGTTCTTCTGCCCGATGGCCACATAGATGCAAATGACATTCGAATTTTTCTGATTGATAATGGTATCCAGCGCAATCTCGGTCTTGCCCGTCTGACGGTCGCCGATAATGAGTTCTCGCTGACCCCGCCCGATGGGGATCATGCTGTCGATGGCCTTAATGCCCGTCTGCAAGGGCACCGAAACGCTCTTGCGCTCAATGATACCGGGCGCTTCCGACTCGATCGGGCGGGTCTGATCGGTCGCGATCGGTCCCTTACCGTCGATCGGCTCACCCAAAGCATTGACCACACGCCCCAGCATCGCCTCGCCCACGGGAACAGACAGGACCTTACCCGTGCGCTTGACCGTGGAGCCCTCACGAATGGCGTTGGTGTCGGACAGGAGTGCGACCGAAACGCTGTCGGTCTCTAAGTTCTGCGCCATGCCGAAACTGCCGTCCTCAAACTCTAACAGTTCGCTGGCCATGCAGTCCTGCAAGCCGTAAACGCGCGCAATGCCGTCGCCCACCAGAATGACCGTACCGGTCTGCTTCATTTCCATACGGGAGCGGTAGTTTTTAATTTGTTCTTTTATAATATTGCTGATCTCTTCCGGTCTGCTCATCTGTGCATCACATCCTTTATCTCACGCAAACGCTGGCGCAAACTGCCGTCCAGCACCTTGCCGTCCATCTCCACGATCACCCCGCCCATAACCGAGGGATCCACCCGATAGACCGCATGTACCGTCCGCTTGGATGTCTGCTCCAGTTTTTCAAGAAGTTTTTGTTGTTGGGTTTCATTCAGCGGTACCGCACTTGTGATTACGGCATCGCACACCCGCGTTGCCGCCTGCCACAGCGCCCGATATTCCTCGGCCGCCGCCTCAAAATCATGAATATGCCCCTTTTGGCAAAGCAGTTGCAAAAAGGATACGACCTCTTTCTCTGCCGCTCCGCCGAACGCCTGCTCGATCTGCCCGAGCCTCTCGTGCATCGGGATGTTGGGCGAGGCGAGCAGGGTGGGGTAATCGGGATTCTCCGCAAAGACCTTCCCGATTACAGACAGAGCCTTGGCAAACGCATCCGTCTGCTCACTCTCGGCGGCTACCATGTATAGTGCCGCCCCGTATTCTTTGGCAACCTCACTCATCGAAGTCACCTATCTGATCAATAAAGGAATCAATCAGGTTGCGGTGATCCTCGGCGTTGATCTCACGCTCGAGCATCTTCTCGGTAAGCAGACCCGATACCTCTACAATCTCTCGCTTGATGCCGTCCTCGGCCTTGCGGCGCTCCAACTGCGCCTGTGTTTGCGCCATCTGTACCATCGCCTCGGCTTTTTGACGGGCTTCTTCTACCATCGCATCCGAGCGGAACTTGGCCTGCTCGGTCGCTTGGTCGACAATACGGTCGGCCTCGGCCTTGGCGCCCGCCATTTTGGCTTCCCAATCGGCCTGATGCCGCAGGGCATCCTGTTCGGCCGTTTCGGCCGCCTGATAGCGGGCATCCAGTTCGCTCTGCCGCTTGGTAAGGGTCGCCTTGACCGGTTTATAGAGGAACTTCTTAATGATGAGGAACATAATAAGCAGGTTGGCCAAAGAGATCAAGATCTGCCATAGGTTGACAGATATGACATCTAAATTCTGCATGCCATTTTCTCCCTATCAGCCAATGGCGCCGGTCAGAATGTTCACCAACAGGTTGGGGGCCACGAAGATCAGCAAAATGGCAATAACCAAGGCGTACAAACCGGTCGTCTCGGCAATGGCGCAGCCCATGAGCATGGTGCTGGTCACGTCGCTCTTGCATTCGGGCTGACGGCCAATGGCCTCGCAAGCCTTGGCTACGGCGTTACCTTCACCGACACCGGGGCCGATACCGGCGATCATGGCACAGCCGGCGCCCAGCGCGCAACAACCCAAAATAATACCAATCGCAATTTCCAACATAATTCTTTTCCTCCAAGTGTTAAGATTTTTTCAGTTTCTTTTTGTTCTTTTTTGCTAAATATTCGTCCAACGGGAACCCGCCCGATACATACATCATCGTCAGCATGGCAAAAATGTATGCCTGCAGCAGCCCGCTGAAAACATCAAAATAAAGGGAGAGCACACCGGGTATGCCGATCTGCAAAAAGGGAATCTCGCCAAACACCCCCGGCAACCATCCGAGCACCGTCTTGGACAGTCCTTGTAAAGCGGTACCCAACAGCACCGAAATGACGGTGCCCGACAGCACGTTTCCGTAATGACGGAAGGCCATCGACAAAGGCGTTGCGACTTCGCTGATAACATTAAGCGGAGCCAGTAACGGCACAGGCTCGGCAAAACTCTTGAGATACCGTACGGGACCGCACTTGGCTTTATAATAGGTAATCAGAATGAAAACCAGCACCGCCCAGCCGGCCGTCACGTTAATGTCGGAGGTCGGCGGGAACAGCCCCACCAACGAGAGCAAACTCGAAAAGGCCGAGAGTCCCAAAATGGCGGCAATAAAGGCCGAGTACCCGATGAAATACGAACCCATGTTGTTGTGGGTCAACTTGTCTGCCTGTTCCACCAACCATTCGGCCAAGTGTTGCCGTACCGAAATATCACGAGTTTTGAGCCCTCTTGTCAGGAACAAACAAAGCCCCAACACCATAAGGATGGCCAGCCACGAGTTGACTTGTGCCTCGGTGATCGGCAGATCCTGCAAGGGGAGAGGGATGGTGAAGTAGACCTGCGCCCCCGTAATGTTGATGCCCTCAGACAGAGGCTTGGTCAGAACCTTGAGCAAGATCCCCGCCAATAACGGCAGAAAGACCATGGATAAGTAGACGGCATCCAAAAAGGTAAATTTTTTATGTTTCAGGGGGATCACCTCCACGCTTATCAAACAACGGCCGAAAAGCAATGCCGATACGGGGGAAGAAGATGGGAAGAATCACCGCTACGGTATCAAACCAAGGCAAGACCACACCCAGAATTACCAGCACCAGCACCAACAACGTGCGGTAGGCTTGGGATACTTTCATGGCGCTTTTCGCACCCTTTTCGTCCTTGCCCAGCGCCTTTTGTACCGACAGCCCCATTAAGAAGAAGTTGCCCAGCGCTGCAATACCGCCCAGCAGATTGCCCAGCAGTACCGTATAGTCCCAGCGACGCAGAATGAGGAAAACGGCATGCATCAGCACGCTGAGCACCCCCACCCAAACCGCCAGATATTTGGTTTCTTTAATTATGGCAGGATCCACCTTTTTCATAATGAAAACTCCAAGTAAAATATTACCTTAATTATAGTTTTTTCTCCCTATATTGTCAATCATTTACTATAAAATATCCCCAAACAAGCCATCAAAAATTATTTTCATATAAACAATTTTATGTTGATTTTGTCAATGAGAAGTGTTATAATGAGTCTGTAGTATGGGGAAAGTCCATGCAAAACCAAATATTTTAACCCGAAATTAAGGGAGATTCCATATATGGAAAGTACAGTCAATAAAACCAAAGACGTGTATACCGTGGACTTAATGCACATCGTAAAAGTCCTGCTCCGCCGCTCATGGGCCATCGTTCTGGTCGCGCTGATGGGCGCCGTTATCGGCTTTAGTTACGCCTCGTTTGCCGTAACGCCGATGTATTCCTCATCGGTCATGCTCTATGTCAACAACGGCGTGTCGGTCGGCGGTGCCAGTTTCAGCATCTCCTCGTCGCAGATCGTGGCGGCGCAGAATTTGGTGAAAACCTATACCGTCTTACTCAACAACCGTACCACCCTCGAAGCGGTTGCTGATAAAGCGGGCGTCGATTACTCGGCAGGGGCTCTCTCCTCGATGATCGAGGCGGGCGCTGTGGACGAAACCGAGATCATGCGCGTCAAGGTCACCGCTCCCGATCCGTATGAGGCGGAGAAGATCGCCAACGCCATTGCCGACGTACTGCCCCGCCGCATTTCCGAGATTATCGAGGGCAGCAGTATGGAAGTGGTCGACTCGGCGGTCGTCAGTCTGAGAAAAGTATCCCCCAGTATTACCAACTATACGGCCATCGGCTTCCTGCTGGGATTGCTCGCTTCGGTCATGGTTCTGGCGCTGATCGCCATTCTGGATGATCGGATCCACGACGAAGAATATCTGATCAATACCTACCCCTATCCCATCTTGGCCAAGATTCCGGCCATGGGCAACGGGAGCCATTATGGGTATCGGTATAAATCTAAGGGTTGATAAGGCGGGTGAGTGAATATGGCTACAAAGAATAAGCGCAAGAAGGCTGCATTCGCCGCGGATGTCCGCCGTACCTTGCATGAAAATCTGGAATTTACCGCAAAAGAACAGTATAAACTGTTGCGTACCAATCTTTCCTTTACCATTCCGGCCGAGGTCAAGTGCCCGATCATCGGCATGACCAGCGCCAACCGCGGCGAGGGCAAGAGTACCACCGCCATCAATCTGTCCTACGTACTGGCAGAAAACGGCAAGCGCGTACTGCTCATCGACGGGGATCTGCGTGTGCCCAGTATCGCCAAGAAAATGGAACTGGCCGCCGCTCCGGGTCTTTCCAATTTGTTAATGGAGCAGGAATCGCTGGATCTGAGCATATTCCGTTCTACCGTGTTAAATAACTGGTATATCGTCCCCTCGGGCGAACTGCCGCCCAATCCGTCCGAGTTGCTGGGCTCCCGCCGCATGGAAAATCTTCTTCATGTGCTGGCTGAGAAGTTCGACTATATTGTGGTCGACCTACCGCCCGTCAACCTCGTGTCCGACGCGTTGGCCATCTCCAAACTCATTACCGGAATGATTGTCGTCGTGAAGGAAGACCAGACCGAGAAACGGGAACTGGAGCAGTGCTACCGTCAGTTGCGTCTGTCCAATGTCAAGGTGCTCGGTTGTGTTATGAACAATGCCAAGACCGGCCGTGATGCTTATGGTGACTACCATGACTATGGTTACGAATACGGCTATGGCTACGGCTACGGTCACCGCAAGAAGAAAAATGATTGACCTTCACTGCCATGTCCTGCCGGCTATGGACGATGGGTGCCAAACGATAGAAGAAAGCCTGTCCGTTTTGGCGCAACTGCAATCCCAGCAGGTCGATATGGTGGTGGCTACCCCGCATTTCCATGCTTCTCAAGAATCGGTTGCGCAGTTTTTATCCCGTCGGCAGGAAGCCTATGCCAAACTGCAAGAGCATCTGACGGATGATCTGCCCAAGATACAACTGGGCGCTGAGGTGCGCTACTACAGCGGCATCCGCCGTTTGGAAGGTTTGCGGGATCTGCGTATACAAGGCAGTTCGCTCTTGCTTCTGGAAATGCCCTTGGGGCGCTGGACTGAGTATACCCTGCGGGAAGTGGTCGAACTGGCCGATACCTGCGGCGGGCAACTGGTGCTGGCGCATATCGAGCGATATGGGAAAGACCAACCCAAGGACACATGGGTGCGACTGCTGGAAGCGGGTATTCTTATGCAGGTCAACGCTCCCTTTTTTGCCGATTGCCATACGCGGCGTAAGGCTTTAAAACTTTTGAAAAATCACTCGATCCACTTTCTCGGGTCGGATAGCCATAACCTGACCGATCGGGCCCCCCGACTCGGCGAGGCGCAGGCCGTCATCCTCAAGAAAATGGGCGAGGATTTTGCAGATCAATGGCTCGCATTTTGCGAGAGTTGGTTTGCCTAATATAAAAAATATTTTTTATTCAGAAAGGACCTACCATCATGAAAAAAGTACTTGCATGCATCCTGTCCCTGATCCTGGTCGTTGCGCTGAGCGTTTCGGTCATGGCCACCGGCTTCGTTAAGAGCCCCGTGCTCAACGAGGCTCCCGAAATTAAGGATTTCGAAACCGAAGTCGACAATTCGAACTGCGATTACGATCTGGAGATCACTCCGTACGAAGATCGTGCCGGTCTGACTGAAGCAGCCAAGCAGGAGATGGAGAAGGCTTACGAAGACGTTAAGGCGAACGCCGATCTGACCAAACTGGTTCCCGACCTGACCAAGGTTGCCGAGGACAAGAAGATCGAAGCCGAAAATCTGGCCGTCAGCCAGCTGTTCGACATCAGTGAGGAAGATTGTGCCTCTCATAACGATGGTCACGGTACCATTACCATCCATCTGACCGCCGATCTGAAGAACTTCGTAGCCCTGCTGCACAAGACCGATGCCGGCTGGGTCGTAGTTTCCAGCGCTAAGGTTACAGGCACCGACACCATTTCCTTCTCGGTTGAAGAGCTTTCTCCCTTCGCTATCGTTGTTGATGCTACCGCAGAGAAGAACGCCTCGACCGGTGACAATGCCAACCTCGCCCTCTACATTTCTTTGATGGCCGTATCGGCTGTGGCTCTGGTTGCTGTTGTCGTGGTGATGAAGAAGAAATCCAACTAAGGGGTAATCTCTATGAGAGGTGCAAAAGAGTCCGGCAAGAACCCTTTGCGCTACCTGGCCCTTTTCCTTGCCGCTGTGTTTGTCGTGTCTGCATTACTGCTGGGCATGAACATCTGGGAGCGGCATCATGGTCTGTTCTCCGGAGAGGACGAACACGGCCAACAAACCATCATTGATTATAATGGGGGCGAATATGTCCTGCGCGACGAACTGCGCACCATCTTGATTATGGGTCTGGACAGTTTTGAAGCCCCCACAGATGATAACGCCTATACCAACGATCGTCAGGCCGACTTTTTGGTGCTGTTGGTGCTGGATGACGCCAATGAGAGGTGGTCTGCCATCCATCTCAACCGCGACACCATGACTCCCGTCCATGTTTTGGGTGTGGCCGGCCAGAAGATCGATACCAAAACCATGCAACTGGCTTTGGCCCATGCTTACGGCAACGGGAAGGAGATCAGTTGCAACAATACGGCCGACGCCGTTTCCGAGTTGCTGTACGGTGTCAAGGTTGACCATTATATTTCTCTTACGATGGATGCCGTAGCCTTGTTTAACGACATGGTCGGCGGTGTGGAAGTCACGGTGCTCGACGACTTTACAGGCATTGATGATACGCTGATCCAGGGGCAAACGGTTACCCTCAAAGGCGAGCAGGCGCTCACCTATGTCCGCTCCCGTCAGGGCGTGGGCGACGGCACAAATGTGAGCCGTATGGAACGCCAGCGCCAGTATATCGAGGCGCTCATTAAGCAGACCCGCCGTTATATGGAGCAGGACGAGTCTTTCTCCCTGAATACGGCCACCGAACTGGCCCAATATATGGTGACCGACCGTTCGGTCAACCAGTTGCAAAATCTGATGGACAAAATGGCCGGCTACCGTTGGGACGGGATCCGCACCATCGAAGGAAAATCGGAGATTGGAAAAAATTTCATGGAGTTTTATCCGGATGAACAATCTCTCAAACAGCAAGTCATTGAGGCATTAGGTAAACCAAAGGACGAGTGATATGGCCTGTCCTTGGGCATCGACCCATGCACAATGCAAGGAAAGAATACATGGGTGCCCGTAGTCTCTCGCGACTACGGGCACACTTCGGTATAAATCGTTTGGTTTACCCTTTACAATCTCATAGCATCGCATATACCCAGACAGAGGAAAAGTATAAGTAGATTTGAGGAAATAATTGTGGAACCTTTTAAAGATAAAGTCTGGTTAGCGTCCCCCACCATGCACGGGGAGGAACTGGAATATGTTAAGCATGCCTATGACACCAACTGGATGAGTACCATTGGTGAAAATATAAATGAGATCGAGCGCTTGGTTTGTGAGAAGACGGGATGCGGCTACGCCGTTGCCCTGTCTTGCGGTACGGCTGCCCTGCATCTGGCGGTCAAGCTGGCCGGCGTGAAGGCAGGAGATACGGTCTTTTGTACCGATACCACCTTTGCCGCCACGGTAAACCCCGTGGTTTATGAGCATGCCACCCCGATCTTTATCGACTCGGAACACGAAACTTGGAACATGGATCCCAAGGCACTTTCGTGCGCCTTTGAGAAGTATCCCGATACCAAGGTTGTCATTGTGGCTAACCTGTATGGCACCCCCGCCAAATTTGATGAGATTTGCGCCATTGTTAAAAAACACGGCGCCATTTTGATCGAGGATGCGGCCGAGTCCTTCGGCGCCACCTATAAGGGACGGCAGACCGGTACCTTTGGTACCTATAATGTCATTTCCTTTAACGGCAACAAAATCATCACCGGTTCCTCCGGCGGTATGTTACTGACTAACGATCGCGACGCGGCGCACCAAACCCGCCAGTGGTCGACCCAGAACCGCGAAAACGCCCCGTGGTATCAGCATACCGGCATCGGCTACAATTACCGCATGAGCAACGTGATCGCCGGCGTCGTCCGCGGTCAGTTCGCCCATTTAGAGGAGCACATTACCAAGAAAAAGGCCATCTATGAGCGGTACAAAGCGGGCTTTAAGGATCTTCCCATCATGATGAACCCCTATCCCGCCGACGAGATGGAACCCAATTTCTGGCTCTCTTGTTTGTTGATCGACAAGGAAGCCATGTGCCCGCAACAGCGCACCGATTCGGAGGCCACCTACACCAAACAAGCAGGCAAGTCCTGCCCGACCGAGATACTGGAAGCCCTCAAGCGCTGCAACGCCGAGGGGCGTCCCATCTGGAAACCGATGCACCTCCAGCCGTTCTATCAAAACTGCCCGTTTGTCACCGCGGCGGGCACCGATGTCGGCGCCGACCTTTTTGAGAGAGGTCTCTGCCTGCCCAGCGATATCAAGATGACCGCCGAGCAGCAGGATCAGATCATCGAAATCGTAAGGCATTGTTTTGATTAAATCGATATAGGTTTTATTTTACATAGCATGGATAAGGTGTTTGAAAGCCTGTCGTTGATGCAGCGTATTACTTTATCGGTATTTGTTTTTCGTCAAATACGGGCAATATTGTCGTGAATGTTTTTTTATTCGGTTCTGCCCTGACAAAAAGGGTTGTCATGGTCTAAGTCAACTTTAATTATTGGTGTTGTATGGAGTTGAAAAAGGGTAAGACAGCCAAAAACAAGTGAATAGTGGCATCTGATTACTTATTTGACTTAATACTAATAAACATACAAAACACAATCCGGAGATGACTTAGCCGAGCAATGATGAATGCGCTCGGCTATCCATCATTAACATAGAAAATCTGTAAATATTGCACGGATAATTAAGATTAATCCAGAAGGTACTTAGTACAAATGTGATGATAAAGGACTGTATTATTGTCCTGAAAACGGATCGCAATCTATGGCGGGTTAAATTGTGAAATAACATTTTGTGAGGCCTAGGTATGATACATAAAAAAGGATTTTATGAGCGGTTTATAAAAGCACCTCAAGATTTTATACTAGCTTTGCTTGCGATTGTTATGTTAAGCCCTGTCTTGCTGGTTGTTGCAATATTGGTAAAAGTGAAACTTGGATCCCCTGTAATATTTAAGCAGGAAAGACCGGGGTTAAACGGCAAGATATTTAAGTTATATAAATTTAGAACAATGAGCGATGCAAGGGACAACGAGGGAAATTTGCTTTCGGACGAAGAGAGGCTTGGAAAGTTTGGCAAGACACTTCGTAGCTTATCTCTAGATGAATTGCCTGCCATTATAAACATACTGCGGCTGGAGCAATCATGGGTGGGACCACGGCCATTACTTCCCCGTTATTTGTCACGATACAATGCACATCAGGCTCGCAGACATGAAGTTCGTCCCGGATTTACCGGATATGCCCAAGTAAACGGACGTAATGCTATTAGCTGGGAACAAAAATTTGATTATGATGTTCAATATGTTGATAATATTACTTTTCTAGGGGATTGGAAAATCATGTTTCAAACCGTCGGGAAAGTGTTAAAAAGAGATGGAATTAGTTCTGAAACATCGGCTACAATGGAAGAATTTATGGGTACTGAACAGAAGCAAGTTGTTCTTAAATGATTGGGAGATAATTTGAATGAAGATACTATTCACCAGTATTGGTCGGCGTGTAGAGCTTATCCAAGCCTTTAGAAAAGCGGCCAGTGAATTGCAAATTGAGTTGACAATAGTTGGTGCAGACATTGCATCTGATGCTCCGGCGTTGTATTTTTGTGATGAAGCAAAAATTATTTCCAGAATCAAGGATTGCAATTATATCCCTCAGCTGTTATCTATTTGTAAAAATGAGAAGGTGGATTGTCTAATTCCGACTATTGATACAGATTTAATGCTTCTTGCGGAAAACAAACAACAATTTGAAGCGGTAGGAACAAAAGTATTGATCTCTGCAGCGGATAAAGTGAAGTTGTGTAGGGATAAGAACTATACTGCGAATTACTTTATTTCTCTTGGATTGAAATCCCCCTTTTCTACCAACAGTGTAGAAAAATACAAACAAATGTTGTCGGAAGACTCGGCACTTTTTCCTGCGTTCATTAAACCTAAGGATGGTAGTTCGAGCATCAATACCTATAAGATAGAAAATCATGAAGATTTAGATTTGTACACCCAAAAGGTTAAGGATTATATCATACAGAAATTTATTAGCGGCAGAGAATACACCATTGATATTTTCTGTGATTACGAAGGAAATCCTGTATATATTACACCAAGAGAGCGTCTGGCGGTTCGTGCCGGCGAAGTTCTAAAAACGAAGATCACACAGGACGAAACAATAGTTGCAGAAATGATGAAGTTAATTGCTGATTATAAGCCTTGCGGTCAAATTACCGTGCAGATGATCCAAGACGAAAAAACAGGGGGGAATTTCTATATAGAGATCAACCCTCGATTTGGCGGGGGCGCACCTTTGAGCATTAAGGCGGGTGCAGATAGCGCCAAGGCTGTATTAAGAATGTTGAATGGAGAAAAATTAACATATCAGGAAAAGGCAGCAAAGGATGGTGCAATTTATAGCCGATTTGACCAAAGCATTTGTATAAATGAGGGAAAATGAGTGATAACGATTACGTCCATAACCGAAGTCATAAAATATATTCAAGGATTACGAGCAATTATATTTGATTTGGATGATACGCTGTATGGTGAAAAGGAATATGTGAGAAGTGGCTATCGAGCGATTGCCGATATTCTGCCTCAGGTGGAACAAATAGATGAAAAATTGTGGGCTGCGTTTGAACAAAAGAAGTCAGCCATAGACGATGTGTTAATAACAGAAGGCATTTATACGGATGAAATAAAGCAAAAATGTCTTTCCGTGTATCGATTCCATCAGCCGACTATTCATTTTTATGAAGGTGCAAAAGAATTGTTGGACCAACTTCGGTCAAAAGGATATAAGCTGGGAATTATTACTGACGGCAGGCCGGAAGGACAAAGGGCAAAAATCCATGCGCTTGGGTTAGACAAGCTTGTTGACTACATTATCATTACGGATGAGCTTGGCGGTGTTGAATTTCGCAAGCCAAATAAAATGGCGTTCATAAAAATGGCAGATGCACTTGGTGTGGAATTTGAGGAAATGTGTTATGTTGGAGACAACATAAAAAAGGACTTTGTTGCGCCTGAAATGCTGGGCATTCGATCCATCTATTTTACGAATGCAGACGGATTATATAGTCACAAATAATAGGTTGTGGATTTGCAGTTTGGGGGAAGAACACGAATGAAGAAAGTTTTATTTGTGAGTAATGTTTTGTCTCACATATATGCGTTTCATTTGCCATACATAAAATGGTTCAAAGAGATGGGGTATGAAGTCCATGTTATGGCAAATAACGACGGGCAAAAGGTGGATGGTTTTGATAAATATTACGACGTTAAGATTGAACGTTCCCCGTTTTCATTGAAAAATTTTGCGGCATATAAAACAGCAAAGAAAATAATAAATGCCGAACAATACGATATGGTGCATTGCCACACACCGATGGGAGGTGTAATTGGTAGGCTCGCCTCTCGTAAGATCAGAAAACAGGGGGCAAAGGTTTTATACACTGCACACGGATTTCATTTTTATAAAGGTGCGCCAAAAATAAATTGGCTCTTATATTACACGATGGAAAAGCTTCTTGCGCCATGCGCTGATTGTATTATTACCATCAACGAGGAGGATTTTAATAACGCAAAAGAAAAATTTGGATCCCCAAAAACAAAGATTGCGAAAATAAGCGGAATAGGTGTTGATATCAATAGGTTTTCTCCCGCACAGGATAAAGAAGCCTTGAAAAAATCAAATGGATATGAAGGTAAGTTCCTTCTGACCTATGTGGCTGAGTTTATTCCCAGAAAGAATCATCGTTTTTTTGTTGAAGCCACAAAAGAGCTAGTGAAAAATTGCCCTGATGTAAAGATTTTGTTTGCAGGCAAGGGCGCCTTGGCAGAAGAAACAAAAAAGTATGCCGAACAATCCGATGTAGCTGAACATATAGATTTTCTTGGCTTCTGCACAAATATGCCAGATGTTTTACGAATGAGTGATATTTTGATTTCGGCGAGTATTGAAGAGGGCTTTGGTATTAACATAGTTGAAGGTATGGCGTCCGGATTGCCAGCGGTTGTTTCTGTTGTCAGAGGGCACAAGGAAATGGTCAAAAATGAGCAGAACGGTTACCTTATAGATGTTAATGACATCTCTGAGTTTTGTGCGAAAATTGAATGTTTGTATTACGACAAAGTACAATATCAAGAAATGTCTAAGCAAGCAAAAATAACCGCTGAAAAGTTCAGCATAGAAAACTCCTTAAAACAGATGGAACAGATATACAAACAATACATTAGAGAAGAGGTGGAAGAAAGTGTATAATCCTTTAGTAACGATCGTAATTCCCGTATACAACGGAGCAAATTATCTTCACGAAAGCATTGCTTCCGCACTTGAGCAGACATACAAAAACACAGAGATCATTGTAGTCAATGATGGGTCCACTGATAATGGCGAAACGGAAAAAATCGCTCTATCTTATGGTGATAAAATCAAATATTTTCCAAAGCAAAACGGCGGAGTTTCCTCGGCACTCAATCTTTGCATAGAAAATATGAGCGGTGAATGGTTGTCTTGGCTTTCACACGATGACCTCTATTATCCTACCAAAGTTGAAGAAGAAGTGAATTACGTAGGAAAACTGCTTGAAAAAAATCCCGATCTCAATTTGGATAGAGTAGTGGTAAGATGCGCAGCAGAGTCCATTGATATTCATGGAAAGACGATACTCAAATACAATTACAGTGACGTCAAAGAAAAAGAACCGCTGATAGAGATGATTTTGAACAACGTATACAACTATCGCTTAGCTGGTTGTTCTTTCTTGCTGCCAAGAAAAGCGTTTGATGATATAGGCGGATTCAATGAAAAGATCCGAACAGTTTCAGATGCGGAATATTGGTATAGATTGTTGTTTGCCGGTTATGATTTCTATTATTTGGATCGTTGCTTAATAAGAGGACGTGTACATAAAAGACAGGTAGGTAAAACAAAAGTAACGACCTTTGATATTGAGGGAAATGATCTGCACAAATGGATTGCTGACCAAATGTATGCAAATCCGGAATATAAGCAAGGCAAGTATTTTTTGCGGCTTGGCGGGTATTTGAGAAAACGGTTGATGCCTGATGCTTCCGCATATGCCTTTGCATACGCTAAAGAGCTGACATCGCCCGTAAAATATGCGATTGTTTCATCATGGTATAAGATTTATTTTTCTGCTATAGGCAAGGGAAGAAATTTGATTAGAAGTATTTATAGAAAAATCAAAGTAAAATGAGTTGGAGTGGTGTAAAGAATGAGAGTTGTTCAAATAAATGGGGTGTCAAGCAGTGGCAGCACAGGTAAAATTGTGACTCAACTCTCAGAGGTGATGCAAGAGAATAACATTGAAAATTACATCATTTCCTCCGGATACAAAGAAAAGACAAAAGCGGATAACGTCTATTTTTGTTCATCGACCATTGGCGTAAAGTTGCATCAAATCCTCGGTATTTTGTGTGGTAATTCCGGATTTCACTCGCCTATCGCAACCGCAAAAGCCATTTGGTTTATAAAGAAAACTCAACCGGATGTTGTGCATCTGCATAATATTTACAGTTATTATCTGAATGTAGAAAAGCTTTTACTGTTTCTGAAGAAAAGTGGTATTTCTGTAGTATGGACAATGCATGACTTTTGGGCTGTTACAGGTCATTGTACTCATTTTGAG
The DNA here is from genome assembly GCA_045591385.1 of Eubacteriales bacterium. GTDB lineage: Bacteria > Bacillota > Clostridia > Oscillospirales > UMGS1783 > CAKSHC01. The sequence goes on along the minus strand of JAZNSU010000100.1, from coordinate 18,297 downwards.
TCTGTAGGATGCGATAAATGGAAAACGCAATGCGGGAAATGTCCTCAGAAAAGTCTTTTCCCATACAGTAAATTCTTTGACCGTTCGAAATCCTTGCATAAGAAAAAGCGAAAAGTATTTCAAGGGTGGGATAATCTTTACATCGTCACCGTGTCTAATTGGGTAAAGTCGAAAGCAGAACAATCATATTTTGCTGATAAAAACATTACTCCAATATACAATGGAATCGACCTTAGCACGTTCAAGCAAAAGCAGATTGAAAGGCCAATGCGGATGAAGGATAAATTCGTCATTCTGGGCGTTTCTATGGGATGGAATTCCAAAAAGGGACTGGATGATTTTGTAAAGTTGTCGCATAAACTAGATGATGATGAGATAATTGTCCTTATCGGACTCACCGACAAGCAGATTGAAACGCTCCCCGAAAACATAGTCGGCATTAAAAGGACTGCAAATGCTGGCGAGCTGTGTGATTATTACAATATGGCGGATGTCTATGTGAGTGCCTCTGTGGAAGAAACGATGGGACTGACCGTAGTTGAAGCGATGGCTTGCGGCACCCCTGCGGTCGTCTATAATAAGACAGCCTTGCCGGAGTTGATCTGCGACGGCTGTGGTTTTGTTTGCGAGCACGGTGTGGATTATCTCTACGAAGGAATTAAAAAAATAAGGCAGCAAAAGAAAACAGCTTTCTCGGATAATTGCATAAGATTTGTTTCCGAGAATTTCGATAAGCATAATCAATATGAAAAATATTGTGAGCTTTATAAAGAGATTGTGGGTGGGAAAACATGAAATTAAACGTAGGAAAGTTTGCTTTGTGGCTCAATTCACAGCTTCACCACTACAATGAACGAAAATATTGGGAAATGCGTTCTTATGTTGTGCGGGGGGGGTAACCCCTTTAAAGCTTTTGTATCTCTATAAAATAAAGAGGTCGGATGCTTTTAACAATGCGTCTATGGGTACGGATTTATGTTCCGGAGCAACATTTGAAACAGCTCCGCATCTCCCACACGGCTTAAATGGTATTATCATATTCAAATATGCTCATGTGGGGAAAAATTGCAAAATTTATCATCAGGTTACAATCACAACAGAAAATGTAGATGGAAAATTTATTTCTGCTGTAATTGGGGACAACTGTACTCTGGGGGCCAAATCAACAATAATCGCCGGCGTTATGATTGGCAATAACGTGATTGTTGGGGCAAATGCGGTTGTTACGCACGATGTGCCAGACAACTGTGTAGTGGCCGGCGTACCGGCAAAGATAATTAAGGGGTTAGATTAAAATGGTAATTATTGAGTTTTTAGGTGCGCCTTGTTCGGGAAAGTCACAGATTTCACACGAACTTGCATTGTTGATAAAAGAATTCGGGAAAAGCGTGTGTGAAGAACAATATGAGCTTTCTCATTTGAAGAATAGCTACAAGAGAATTATATCTAAAATCCTAAAAACCATAAAAATGTGCGTCCTTCATCCACGCACAAGCTATCGCCTCTTTAAAAAGCTCGGCAGCAAGAGATGCTGGGTAAACTATTTGGATATACTTGGCACGTCAGCAAATGGCGATGTTTTGATTTTTGAACAGGGCTTGTGCCAGTGTATCGGTTCTTTGTTTGACAACAGAAAAGCTGATGAAGAAACAATTAGAAGTCTGTTTGATGAGATATTGCCGAAGCAAACAGATAGAATTTTGGTGTTTGTTTCAATAGCCAAATCGGTGCTTACTAAGCGCATGGAGCTGCGCGAGGACAAACCGTTTTACTTAAATAGTGACGACACCTCCGCCGCCATTGGCGATTCGATAAATACTGCGGAAATTTTGCGTGATTGTTGGCAATCCAAGTATGGAAAGCAGTATTTAATACCCGTATCAAACAACGAAGACTGTCAGAGTATAGAGGCGGCAAAAAAGGTTTTTGATGCGTTAAAGGAAAAGGGAAACATATGAAGATAGGTGTAGTTACATACTTTAATATAAAAAATTATGGTTCTGCATTACAAGCATATTCCTTGAAAACGATATGCAATAGGCTTGGACACGACGTTGTTTTTTTGAATGTAAAAGAAAAAAATCCTGTCTGTAAAATCGCGCATAAACTGCACGTTGGTTTTGTCACGGTTGTAAAGTGCGTGTTGTATAGTACCGCAAGGAAAACGCACAAGGAAATACGCAGTTTGAAGCATAGAAGCGAAAGCTGTATTTCGAGCGAAACCGCAAATCTGTTTAACGAGTTCCTGTCCGAGCAACTGCCGAACACAAATATAGATAGAATCTCGCTTGCAAAAGCTGCCCGTACTGAGAGTTTAGGAGCAGTTATCTGCGGAAGTGATCAGATATGGTCGCCACTGTCTGTGCATCTGTCGGGATATAAATATCTGAACTTTGCTCCTCGAAAAAAGCGAATCGCATATGCTCCGTCTTTCGGAGTTTCGGCTGTTCCCGATTACAACAAGGCGTTTGTCAAGAAAATGCTTCTTGGGTTTGATGATATTTCCGTCAGAGAGAATCAGGGCGCAGAGATTGTAAAGGGGTTGATTGGTATAGATGCGCCCGTTGTTCTTGACCCGACCATGCTGTTGTCGGGTGACGAATGGAGAACACTTTATAAGGAGCACACACCGTATAACGAAAATGGCAAATACGCGCTGTGCTATTTTTTCGACGAACCCGAAGCGGACATAGTTGAACAAATAGCGAAGTATTCCCGAGAAAATAATTTAAAAATGTTGGTGCTGTCAAGCGGCAATACACAGCTGATTTCAAACGGTGCACAGCTTGTTCATGCGGGTCCATGGGAGTTCTTGCGATACATAGATGAAGCGGAATGTGTTTTCACCAATTCGTTCCACGGAAGCGTATTCTCTGTCCTGTTTGGACGACCGCTGAAGGTCTTTGGCAGGAACCACTCTGATGCGGTGAAGCAAACCTCACGTATCGACACCCTGCTCGAAACCACACAACTGCATGAGTGTATGTGTTCTTCCCCAAGGGAGAGTATCGTCCCCGTGAATACGGCTAACGCAGAGGAAAGGCTGTATTCCTGCCGCGACAAGTCGATGTCATACATGGAAAACGCGTTGGATAGGAGGTCGTAGGATGAATGTGTATTTAGAAACTAATAACACATCAAAATGCTGCGGATGCGGAGCGTGTGCACACGCTTGCCCCAAAAACTGCATAAGGTTGACGGCCGACGAAGAAGGCTTTGCCTACCCGACAGTAGATATGTCTGCCTGCATAAACTGCAACAGATGTGCCACAGTCTGCCCTTTTGAAGACAGAGAGATAGTACGAACCGAAGCCTATCCAAAAGCTTACGGTGCTCACACTAAAAATAAAGGATATATTATGAATAGCTCTTCAGGCGGTTTGTTCTCTGAGATAGCAAATCTCTTTATCTCACAGGGCGGAGCAGTCTGTGGAGTTACCATAGATGCCGACCACCAGGTGTTTCATACCGTTATCGACTCGGTTGAGGATATACCTCTGCTTCAGGGGTCAAAATACGTCCAGAGCGACCTTGCACGCTGTTATCCTCAAATAGAGCAAGCTCTTTCCTCCGGGAGAAAACTGCTTTTTTCGGGTACACCATGTCAGGTTTCGGCAATAAAAAGACTGTATAAAACGCCAAATCTTTATACACTCGATGTGCTCTGCCACGGCGTTCCAAGCCAAAAGCTGTTTGATGAATATATCAAATATCTTGAGAAAAAGCACGGCGGAAGATTAACCGAGATAGCTTTCAGAGATAAAGAAAAAAATGGTTGGTCTATCACACAGCGCTATAAAATTGAAAAAAAGGGCAAGGAAAACACCTATTATCTTGACCGTCACCTTTCTGAGTATTTTTCGGGATTCTTGAGAAATATGACTCAGAGAGAATCCTGTTATGCGTGTCCGTATACTACTATCGAGCGGGAGGGCGATATAACACTCGCGGATTTTTGGGGAGTCGATAAGGTTCGCCCCGAGCTGTTTTGCGCCGACGGAACTTCTTTGATATTTGTCAATAGCGAAAGAGGGAAAGCTTTGCTTCAGGGCATTGTTGATAACGTTGAAATAGCTGAAGTTGATATAAAGGATGCGACCTATCAAAACGTAAACTTTATCTCCCCACCCGAAAGAAATCCCCATAGAAGTACTGTCTATGCAGAGGTATTCTCAAAGGGCTTCAAAACCGCGGGTAAGAACGGCATATTGCCTAAGAACGCTTATAAATATAGGTTATGGGCACTGCTTCAGAAACTTCATTTAGCAGGATCCTTAAATCAAAGAGGAAGATGAAATGATACATTATATAGGATACTATGTAGATAAATATAATGAAAACGACTATTCATACAACGTGCCGGGACTAAAAAAGATGCAGTACGTAGCGGCTTCACTAAAAAGTACAGGAGAAGATCTGTCTGTCTTTTCGGTTTGCAGAAAAAAGAGCAAAGGAAGACTTCCCGCTAAAAGCCTAGTTACTGATGAAGGCTATAATCTTACGTACAGAGTAACATCGTTTGGTGGTTTGTTTGAAAAAGTGATTGATAAGTTACAATTCAATAGAGAAATCACTAGATATATCAAAACTCGGGTGAAGGACAACGATACGGTTGTAGTTTACCATTCAGTAAATCTTACACGACGACTTACGAAGCATCTTAAAAAGAAAAACATCAACTGGATTTTAGAGGTCGAAGAGTTGTATGGATATGGCGCATCGTTTGACAATCCCAACGTTCATAAAGAAATCGAGGATATAAAGAAGTTCCCGAAACACATTTTTGTTAATAACGTTCTGCCCGATTTTTTAGGGATATCTCAAAACTATACGGTCTGCTATGGTGCATATATTGCACAAGAAAAACCAGATATCGTTCCTCACGATAAGGTGCGGGTGGTATATGCCGGCACAATAGAACAATCAAAGATCGGAGCATATACGGCGGTGGAGGCGGCTCGCTATCTGCCATCCACCTATGAAATGCATATTGCCGGTTTTGGCACTGAGCAATCAATTGCCAAACTTAAGGACATGATTGAAGAAAATAATCGCCTTGGCGGTTGCCAAATTGCCTATCACGGAAAACTTGACGGCAAAGAACTTTCTGACCTCTTGTTTTCTTGTGAAATAGGTCTGTCTACCTATATTATTAGGCTTCCTTTTTCAAATTGTGTTTTTCCGTCAAAACTGACCACCTATGTTTGCCACGGGTTGAAGGTTGTCATCGGACGGTCGGAGAATTTTGAAAAAGCCGAGATAGCAAAGGGTTGGACGTATTATGATGAAAACGAACCGAGTTCAATAGCACATGCTATTGAAAAATCAGCTAAAGCGAGCAATATTGAATATAACGAGCTTATAAAGCGCTTGGATAGTGAATTTAAGAATTGGTTAAAGCAAAATGTATAGGAGAATAGATATGCCAGGGGTTAATCAGTTTGATATACCAGTTGCGCTGTTTATGTTTAAAAGAGAACACAAGACAGTTGAAATAGTAAAACGTATCGGAGAAGTTCGTCCAGCCAAATTGTATCTCATAGCTGACGGAGCTAGAAATGAACAAGAAGCAGTGGCAGTAAAAAGAACCAGGGACGCTGTTGAACAGGCAATAGATTGGGACTGCGAAGTTGTAAAAAACTATGCACAATCCAATAGAGGCGTATATCAGAATATCGGAGAGGGAGCCAAGTGGGTGCTGGCTCAGGAAGAGAGCGCAATATTCTTAGAAGACGATAATATGCCTGAGCTTACATTCTTCGACTATTGCCGAGAGTTGCTTGAAAAATATAAGGACAATGAAAAGGTTCTGTGGATATGTGGAACCAACTATCTAGGCAAGTATAATACATCCTATAGCTATATGTTCACTCAAAACTTGTTGCCATGTGGATGGGCTTCTTGGTCACATAAATTTTTGAAATACTACGATGGACAGCTCGAAACCTTCAATCCTGAAACGGACAGAAAATCATTGCGTAAGGCTTATCGCAACAAGGCTTTGGCAAAACAGGACTTCAATAATTTCTGCATGGAGAGGGAAAGAAAAGCCGAGGAGAAGCGCTTTATTTCATGGGATTATCAAATGGCATATACTATAAGGAAGTATGATCTTCTGGGTATATCTCCGTGTAATAACCAGATTAAAAATATAGGAGTCGATTCCGAATCTATACACGGCGGCGCCTCTTTTTCGAGCGTGATGACACAAAGATTGTGCGGTATGGATTCATATTTGCTTAATTTTCCGTTGAACCATCCCCAAATTGTTCGAGTGGACAAAAAATATGAGCGAATAGTTTCAAATATCTTACTTGTTCCGCTTAATATACGCTTAAAAATATCCATCTTAAAAGCAATAAGAAAATTACTTGGTTTAAAAAAAGGTGAACATTTACGTGATATATTCAAAAAACGGGGACAGCAATGATAAGAAGAATTATTAGCCATGTTAAAAGAAAATATATATTAAACACGGACATCAAAAAAAAGCATATATCAATTGGAAGAAAAGCTATTGTAATAGATACACAGTTTGAAGAATCCGGAAACAACTCAATTGGACCATTGAGTCAAGTTAGACATTGCCATATAGGTAGATATAGTTATGTGGGGGCTGACTCACAGTTATCATATGCAAATGTTGGACGATTTTGTTCTATAGGTGATAAGGTGAGCTGCGCTTTGGGGGTACATCCGTTAGACTGGGCCAGTACCCATCCTGCATTTTATTCTAAAAAGTATAATTTGATTTCATCCGAAGTTATGTTTAATGAGTATTCCTATACAGATAAAAACCACAATTTTATGATTGATATAGGTCATGACGTATGGATTGGTTCAAATACAGTTATTCTTGGCGGTGTTCACATAGGTCACGGAGCTGTCATAGCGGCAGGTGCGGTTGTTACTAAAGATGTGCCTCCTTATGCAATTGTAGGTGGTGTTCCTGCACGAGTAATTCGAAATAGGTTCGATGATGATACTATAAGGAAATTACTTGATTTACAGTGGTGGAATAAGAACGAAGAGTGGTTGAAATCTCACGGTGAAAATTTTTCTGATGTGAGCAAGGTACTAAATGAAGCTTAATAATAAAGCTTGTGAATATACAGATATCTTAGCTTTTTCAATAAGGTGATCAGATGATTAAATTGAAAAAAAAATATATATGGGCGGTATGCTTGACAATATTTTGCTATTTGTTTAGCGGAAGTCTTTTCTTTACACTATCGGGTGGTTTTTTGGTGTTGCGCTGGCTTGTTGTGCCACTAATATTTTTTGCATTTTTAAAGCTCTTATCAAGAAAACTGTTAATAGAAGACATACACCTTTTAGTGTGGATGATGCTTGTTATGTTTTCGATATTATTCAGAGGCATGGGAGGTTTCTTTGAAAATGCTAACCTCTTGCTTTGTTGCTTAGGGGCATATTACATAACCCATAAATTCTCTAACGCGGAAATTATTACTTTTTTTGTGAAAATTATAGTGCTTGTCGCGGCTGCATCCCTGATATGTCATTGTATAAACAACTATATTTCGCCGATGACGTGGCTTCCCCAAGAGACAAACTCGAATGGTGTGACATTTAGTGTTGGATATATATATAATTTTATTACCAACGAGCCTATCAGAAACTGCGGACCCTTTTGGGAGCCCGGTGTATATGCTTCCTGGCTTATTTTGGCATTTGTATTGCTGAATTATATTTCGGGAATACGTCATAAAGTTTTATGCAATATGATCATAATACTAACAATATTGACCACTGTTTCTGCGGCGGGATATGTTTTATTTTTACTTGCTTTGGCTCTGTTGAGCTTTAATATTTCAAGAAGATCCAAAAGCAAGCTTGCTTTTGTTGCTCCGATCACCTTCGTTATTATAGCTGCTGTACTGTTTATGAGTGGCTTTATAGAAAATATGATATCTAGCAATGAGTTTTTGGCTGAATTGAACTCCGATGCCCTTTTGACCTCAAGCAGACTTCTCGCTATTGAACAGAACATGGAGCTGTTTTGGCAAAGTCCATTTTTCGGGTTTGGGCAATCATATGTTATTGCCAATACAATTAATGTTTCGAACACAGCCGGATCGTTCTATCTGTTAAGTTCTTTTGGAATACTTGGCATAACATATACTTTGGCGATATTTTATGGCATTTTTAGGCAGAGAGGTCTGACTTTTATTGAGAAACTGCTTGTTGCAATTATATTTTTTATCATCATAAATAAGGAAGGTCAGTACGACTATATGATGAATTGGGTGCTTGTGTTCATATTGTTATCCAGTAATAACGTATTTGCTGAATTGAAACCAAATAAAGGAGAGGACGTGATGTGAGACAGCTTTTAAAAAAGATGAAAAATAACGACGTTTCAAAAAACGTAATAGGAATATTTATAATTAAGGCAATATCCCTCTGTGTTTCCTTCTTTTCGATGCCTTTATACCTTAAATACTTTCAAGATGACAGTGTTTTAGGGGCATGGTATACGTTGCTTTCCATAGTAAATTGGATATATATATTCGATTTTGGAATGGGAAATAGTCTGAGGAACAAGCTGGTAAAATCAATTGAGCAAAAGCAATATGATGAAACCAGAAGCTATATTGAAACTTCTTATACTATAATAGGCATTATAGGCAGTATAATAGTTGTCGTTGCTTTGATTGGCATTACTTTTGTTGATATAAACAAAATGCTAGATGTTTCATCTGAGTTTATATCTCCAAATGAATTAAAAAAAGCGGTTGCTATTTTGGCAATTGGCATAGTAGGGTGTTTTTCGCTGAAAACAATAAATGCGGTGCTTTTTGCATTTCAAAAAGCGGCAGTAACAAGCTTTTCAACCCTTGTGTCTTCAATTACGATGCTTTTGTTCATACTGTTTTACAACAACGCTAATCAAAGCGAGGCATTTCTTATTTTGACGATAGTTCATGCGATTGCAATAACTCTACCGCTTTTGGTGACGACAATTGTAGTTTTCTCCACAAATATCGGGAAAAAGATAAGACCTCACAGACCGAACTTCAAAAAAGAAAAGGTCAAGGATTTGCTGACACTTGGTTTGGGATTTTTCGCAATTCAGTTGATGATATTGTTTGTTATTTCAACTAACGAATTAATGATAACAAGCTTTTTTGGAAGCTCAGAGGTGGTTGAATACAGTATTTACCACAAAGTGTTTAATATGGCATCTTCAGTATTTATATTGGCAGTTACGCCGGTTTGGTCTAAGATAACACAGTATATTGTAAAAAAGGATATTATAAACCTTAAAAAAATATATCGACTTCTTATGATATGCGGCTGCGCGGCAACCTGCTTGATATTCTTGATTATACCCCTATTACAAACGGGTTTTAATCTGTGGCTTAGGGAAAACACAATAAAGGTGAATTATATATACGCTTTGGTGTTTGCAATTTATACGGCAACGTATGTAGTCAGCATTTTGCTGACTACGGTCGCCAACGGTGCAGGAAGGTTGAAAACTCAGTTGATCTTCTACGGGTTGGCTGCAATAGTTAAAATACCGTTAATTTTGACGTTTTCAAAATTGGGAATGTCATGGATTGCGGTAATGTTGGCGGTGGTAATACCTTTGTTGCTTCTTTGTATAGCACAACATTTTTCCAACCAAACATTTATAAAACAATTAAAAAGTAAATTATCAATCAAAAAGGAAGGTTTATTATGAGTCTATTTGCTAAAAAAACTTTGCTCATTACCGGTGGTACCGGCAGTTTTGGCAACGCGGTGCTCAATCGCTTTTTGAAGACGGATATCGGCGAGATCCGCATCTTCTCTCGCGATGAGAAAAAGCAGGACGATATGCGCCATGAGTATCAGGCGAAATATCCTGAATATGCAGAGAAAATCAAGTTCTATATTGGCGATGTTCGAAATATCGATTCTATCCGTCCGGCTATGGTAGGTGTGGACTACATATTCCACGCCGCGGCCCTTAAGCAGGTGCCTTCTTGCGAGTTTTTCCCGATGGAGGCGGTGCGTACCAATGTGATAGGTACCGATAATGTCTTAACGGCGGCCATTGATGCCGGCGTTAAGAATGTGGTATGCCTTTCTACGGATAAGGCGGCGTATCCTGTCAATGCTATGGGAACTTCTAAGGCAATGATGGAAAAGGTGATCGTGGCAAAGTCCCGCACCGTTGATCCGGCTAAGACAAAGATTTGCTGTACGCGATATGGTAATGTTATGTGTTCCCGTGGTTCGGTTATTCCGCTGTGGATTGAGCAGATCCGCGCAGGGAAACCGATTACCATTACCGATCCGACCATGACGAGATTTATCATGTCCCTTGACGAGGCGGTTGACCTTGTATTGTTTGCCTTTGAACACGGAGAGAGCGGTGATATTCTTGTTCAAAAAGCTCCTGCGTGCACCATTGAAACGCAAGCGAAAGCAATAATTGAGTTATTTGACAAGGAAAAGACGGCAGAAATCAAGGTAATTGGCATTCGTCACGGCGAGAAGATGTATGAAACCTTGCTCACCAATGAGGAGTGTGCTAACGCCATTGATATGGGTAACTTCTATCGTGTGCCGGCGGACAAGCGTGGACTCAACTACGATAAGTACTTCAAAGATGGCGATACCGAGCGCAACACCCTTACGGAGTTCAATTCGAATAACACGCAACTTCTCACGGTCGAACAAACGAAGGAAAAAATTGCGTCACTCGCTTACATTCAAGAGGAACTGGCGAAATGAACATACTGGTAACCGGAGCCAAAGGTTTTGTGGGAAAAAACCTCTGTGAAGCGCTGAAAAATATCCGTGACGGCAAGGACAAAACACACCCCGCCCTTGCGATAGGGGAGATTTTTGAATATGACATGGACACGGCGCCTAAATGGCTCGACGAATATTGTGCTAAGGCAGACTTCGTGTTTCACCTTGCCGGTGTCAACCGTCCCCAATCACCGGAAGAATTCATGCAGGGCAATTTCGGCTTTGCCTCCACCCTGCTGGATACCCTTAAAAAATATAATAACGCTTGCCCCGTCATGATGTCCTCTTCCATTCAGGCCACCTGCATCGGCCGCTACGACGGCGAGTACGGCCGCAGTAAAAAGGCAGGGGAGGATCTGCTGTTTGCCTATGGTGAGCAAACGGGCGCCAAGGTACTGGTTTACCGTTTTCCTAACTTGTTCGGCAAATGGTGTCGCCCTAATTATAACTCGGCCGTGGCCACCTTCTGCCATAATATCGCTAACGACCTGCCGATACAGGTGAACGATAGAAGCGTACAGTTGGAATTGTTGTACATTGACGATTTGGTGGACGAGATGATCGTCGCCTTGGAGGGCAGGGAGCATCGATGCACCTTTGCCGGTGTGGATACGGTTCTTTGCGAAGACGGCAAATATTGTGCGGCACCGACGACTCACAAGGTTACGCTTGGCGAGATTGTAGATTGGCTCTACACCTTTGCCGAGCAGCCGCAAACGCTTGTGATGCCCGAAATTCCGTCAGGCAGTTTTGCCAAGAAATTATACAGCACCTATTTGTCCTATCTGCCAAAAGGAAAGGCGTCCTTTACACTGAAGATGAATTGTGATGCTCGTGGTTCATTTACGGAACTTTTGAAAACAGACAAGTGTGGACAGATTAGCGTGAACATCTCTAAGCCCGGCATTACAAAAGGCCAGCATTGGCACAATACCAAATGGGAATTCTTCATTGTCGTCAGCGGCAAGGGGCTGATCCAGCAACGCAAGATCGGTACCGACGAAGTGCTCAACTTCGAGGTCAGCGGCGAGAAGATTGAGGCGGTACATATGCTGCCCGGCTACACGCACAATATTATCAATTTGAGCAATACAGAAAATCTGGTAACAGTAATGTGGGCCAATGAACAGTTCGACCCGAATAAACCCGACACATTTTTTGAGGTGGTAGAATAATGTTTGAAAAGGTAAAATGGCAAGAGAACGGCAAACTAAAATTGTTGATTATCGTAGGCACACGCCCGGAGATCATTCGGCTTGCGGCGGTGATTAACAAGTGTCGTACCTATTTTGATACGATTCTTGCTCATACGGGGCAAAACTATGATTACAACCTCAACGGGGTGTTCTTTAAGGATCTCAAACTGGCCGATCCTGAGGTGTATTTGGATGCGGTCGGAGAGGATTTGGGTGAAACTTGCGGGAATATTATCGCAAAATCTTATAAACTGATGTCCGAGATCAAGCCCGATGCGGTGCTGGTATTGGGTGATACCAACTCCTGCCTGTCTGTCATTGGGGCAAAGCGTTTGCATATTCCCATCTTCCACATGGAAGCGGGTAACCGTTGCAAGGATGAATGTCTGCCCGAGGAAACCAACCGACGAATTGTTGATATTATTTCGGATGTAAATATGGCCTACTCGGAACACGCCAGAAGATATTTGGCTGATTGCGGTCTTCCCAAGGAGCGCACCTATGTGACAGGTTCGCCAATGGCCGAGGTACTTCATAACAACCTTGCGGAAATAGAGGCAAGTGATATCCACGCACGGTTGGGGCTGGAAAAGGGAAAATACATTCTGCTCTCGGCTCATCGTGAGGAGAATATTGACACCGAGAAGAATTTTAAGAGTTTATTCGGTGCCATCAATAAAATGGCTGAGAAGTATGATATGCCGATTTTGTACTCCTGCCATCCCCGAAGCCGCAACCGTTTGGAAAAGAGCGGCTTTGTGCTGGACAAGCGGGTCATCCGCCACGAGCCTCTGGGCTTCCATGATTATAATTGTTTACAGATGAATGCCTTTGCGGTGGTTTCCGACAGCGGCACGTTGCCCGAGGAAAGCAGTTTCTTCACCAGCGTGGGACATCCGTTCCCTGCCATCTGCATTCGTACCTCCACCGAGAGACCCGAGGCATTGGATAAGGCCTGCTTTATCCTTTCGGGTATTGACGAAAACGGGCTTTTGCAATCGGTAGATACCGCGGTGGAGATGAATAAAAACGGCGATCTCGGCATCCCCGTTCCTGATTATATCGAGGAAAATGTGAGCACCAAAGTGGTCAAAATTATCCAGTCGTATACCGGCGTGGTCAATAAAATGGTGTGGAGAAAATAAGTAGAACCATGGATGGAAAAGAGATACAACCGATATTGCTCACCCTTTTGCGCGCGGCACTAAATGGAGAACCATTAACCCCCGCTACGGTACAGTGCCTGACCAAAGAGGCGCTCGACCCCCTGTATCGACTGGCAAAAAAGCACGACCTGTCGCATGTCATCTCCGAGACCCTCTATCAGAATCGGATCGAGGTGGAGGAGGGGTTGCGCCAGCGTTTGCAGCAACAGCACTACGCATCGGTCTGCCGTAGTGAGCAAATGAAATACGCCCAAGCCCAGATCTATGCGGCATGTGAGCAAGCGGGGATCGACTATGTTCCTCTCAAAGGCGCAATTCTTCGTAACTTCTATCCCGTGGATAGCATGAGAACCAGTTGCGATATCGATATCCTGATTCATGAAGAAGATCTGGATCGTGCCGTCAAACAACTGGAGAAAAGCGGTTTTCGCTGTGGGGAACGCCATTATCACGATGTGTCGCTGTTCGCCCCCAACGGCTACCATTTGGAACTGCATTTCAATATTCAGGAAAACCATAAAAATCTCGATGCCATTCTCAAAAAGGTCTGGCAGTATGTCAAGCCCACCGAGAAGAAACATCAATACGCCTTTACCGACGAATTTTTTGTCTTTCATATGTTTGCCCATATGGCCTATCACTTTATCCGCGGTGGATGCGGCATCCGCTCGCTGATGGATCTTTGGATTATGAATCATAATATGAGCCTGTCCTATACCCAAGCCGAAACCCTGCTCAAAAAGGCGGGCATTTATCGGTTTGCACAGGAAATGAGCCGTATTACCGAGCAATGCTTTACCGAAGGGCAAACCGACGGGTTTTCGGATACAGTGCTTGAGTATGTTTTGTCGGGCGGCGTCTATGGCAGTGCCAAAAACCAAATGGCCGTTAAGAAAACGAAGGCGAATAATACTTTTGGCTATGCACTCGGTCGCCTGTTCCTGCCGCTGGACAGCATGAAAAGCCTGTACCCCGTGCTCAAAAAAGCCCCCATTCTGCTCCCGTTCTGCTGGATCGGTCGCTGGTATCGTATGCTCTTTGGCGGAAAACTGAGCAGCGCCGTTACCGAACTGTCGCATACCAAATCCATCCCCGAAAGCCAAATGCAAGAAATCAAGGTTATCTTCTCCCGTCTGGATTTGTGATTGCTATTGTGCGAAATTTATGTTATACTATCATTGAAACCGTAAAGAAAGGGTTTTAATTCATGAAAAGGATTCACCGGAAAACCTATCTGCGAGTCATTGCCATGGTGCTGGCGATGGTGGCTGTGTTTGGGCTGGCTAAGCTGGTCGACACCTACCACCAAGGCGAGGGCGAACCGATTGCCGATATTCATTCGCTGGATTCGTCCCTGCGTATCGAATATTCCATCTTTACTGAGGATCAGCCGCTGATTTTACAGCCTGCAATTGATTATATTGAGAAAAACGGCTCGGTTACCTTGCAGTCGATCAAGAACGAGTATCGGTATAATGTGGATCGTCTGGATGTCGGTTTGCCCGTCACCATCTCTTATGAAATCAAGGGTATGCCGTCCAATACGCAGGTAACGGCAGGCAAACTGGAAGTGTCGGAGGATGAGGCGTTTACCAATCCCCGCCGCTTCAATTTGGAAGGCACTCTCTGCAGCTCTGAAGTGCCCCTGCTTAAGGTGAATACCAAGTACTTCTTCCGTATTACCATTGAACTGTCCAACGGCGTCGTCACCGGCACCCACGGCTCCTTTAAGACGGCCGACACTCCCCGTATCCTCTCGATCGAGGGCGTGCCCAATGTAAGGGATATCGGCGGCTGGAAAACGGTTGACGGTCAGGTGATCGGGCAGGGTCTGCTCTATCGCGGCGGAGAAATGGACGGCGCGGTCAAAGAAGAATATAAGATCACCCAAACGGGTATCGACCATATGCTACATATCCTAAAAGTCCGTACCGAACTGGATCTGCGTGATGTCCCCGCCGGCACCGGCGCACTGGGCGACGTGGCCAAACGCGTAGCCATCCACGCCCCCTCGTACAGCAATGCCTTTAAGGAGAGCGGCAAGGCGGCCATTGCCCGTGTCTTTGAGAAGTTGGCCGACGAGAACGCCTATCCGATCTATCTGCACGATACCTATGGCATGGATCAAACGGGCACCGTCTGCTATATCTTAGAAGCCCTGCTCGGCGTTGGTGAGGAAGACCTGATGCGCGATTACCGTATGTCGATCCTCTGCCACGGCGGTCTGCATAATACCGATATGAACGCCTTTGTCGAACAGTTTAATAAACTGGCCGGCTCAACCCCGCAGGAAAAAGCCGAAACCTATTTGAAAGACGCCGGCGTCTCTGCGGCGGATATGCAAGCCATCCGCGAAATCCTTTTAACTCAACCCGAATAATAGGAAAAACCACCCAAGGGGTGGTTTTTCATTCCAAGGAGTCATTATGGACGATACTTTAATCAAACGCATCAATGAACTGTCCCGCAAATCGAAGGCCGAGGGGCTGACCGAGGCCGAAAAAGCCGAGCAAGCCACTCTGCGCGCCCAGTATATCGCCGCGTTTCGTCAGGGCATGATGAACACCCTCGATCAGGTCTATATCGTCGACGAAAAGGGCAACAAGAAAAAATTAACTCCGCACAGCAACAACGGATTTAAATCGTAAGCAACCTACGGTTGCGGCGAGAATTGCAACCCAAAAGCGGTGGCTTTTTTGGGGAAAGTGCGCTATGCTGATGGCAAAGGAGTGAAGAATATGACACAAGAAATGGCTCAACGCCTGTATGACTACCGCAAACAGAGCGGATACTCACAAGAAGAATTGGCTGACCGTCTGGGCGTGTCTCGTCAGGCGGTATCCAAATGGGAGCGCGGCGAGGCCTCGCCTGACACCGATAATCTGATTGCGCTTGCCGACCTGTACGGCATCACCTTGGACGAATTGATCAAAGGCGGTGCCCAAGCCCAGTCGCAGGAGCGCACCGTCCGTTTTGAGGGCGGCATCTATGTCGACGATCCCAAGCATGGCACCCATGTCCATGTCGGGAAACAGGGCGTCTATGTGCAGGCCGACGGCACGGTCTATCACGATTCCCGCAAGGACGGTCCTATCGCATGGTGGTACGCCTTTCCCTTTCCCGTCTTTGCCATCGCCGCCTATCTGGTGTTCGGGCTGATGCAGATCTGCGGCGGCTGGGCGGCCGGCTGGCTGGTACTGCTTACCATTCCGATGTATTATACTCTCGTGTCCGCCATCGCCCGCAAAAACCCCGCCAACTTCGCCTATCCCGTATTGGTTGCCATGTTCTATCTGTACGTCGGTCTGTTTCACCATATCTGGCACCCGTCTTGGTGGGTATTCCTGACCATCCCGCTCTATTACTGGATCTGCGGCCTGTTCGGCAAAACCCCCGACGAGGACAAAGAAGAATAAGATACCCCAAATACAAACGGAGGACAGTCGCATGATCGACCTGCTCAATACCCAAAAATATCTCATAACCCCCCATATCCATGCGGGCGGTACCGTCGTCGATTTTACCATGGGCAACGGTCACGACACCCTCTGGCTTTCCCAAATGGTGGGCGATGCCGGCAAGGTCTACGCCTTCGACATTCAGCAAGCGGCGCTCGACAGTACCGCCGCTCGCTTGGCTGAGCATGACCGCACCAACGTCACCTTGATAAAAGATTCCCATAGCAACGTCAAAACTTACGTCAAAGAACCGATATGTGCAGGATTGTTTAATCTCGGCTATCTCCCCGGCGGCGACCGTAGCATTACCACCATGCGGGAAACGACACTCCCCGCCATCCGCGCCGCCATTGAGTTGTTGGAGGCGGGCGGCGGTTTGCTGATTGCCGTCTATCCGGGGCACGCCGAAGGCACCGCCGAGGGCATCGAGGTCACTCAATTATTATCCGAGTACGACCGCCGACAGATGAGTTGCACGCAGGTACGGCTGGTCAATTCTCCCACATCCCCCTTCTTCTTTTTGGTGGAAAAACGGTGATGAGGGAAGAAAAATGGATTGCGCCTCTTATTGCGTGGCATAAGGAGAATCGTATACCGATGCCTTGGCGGGAGAATCAAGACGCCTATCGGGTGTGGATCTCCGAGATCATGCTCCAGCAAACCCGCATCGAAGCGGTCATCCCCTATTATGAGCGGTTTATGAAAGAACTGCCCGATATCAAGGCCTTAGCCGAGGTAGAAGAAGACCGCCTGCTCAAACTGTGGGAGGGGCTGGGCTATTACAGCCGCGCCCGCAACCTCAAAAAAGCGGCTATGACCGTTATGAACGAGCACGGCGGGAAACTGCCCGCCGATGCTGAAAAACTGCGCAAACTGGCAGGAATCGGCGACTATACCGCAGGCGCCATCGCTTCCATTGCCTACGGTCTGCCCGAACCCGCCGTCGACGGCAATGTCCTGCGCGTCCTATCCCGATTGTACGCCGATAAATCCGATATCTTATTGCAGAAAACCAAAAAAGCGGCCATCGCCCGCCTGCGAGCGTGTTATCCCACAGGCGAGGATGCCCGTCTGCTTACCGAAGGGCTGATGGAACTGGGCGAGCGGGTCTGTATTCCCAACGGCCGCCCCCGCTGTGAAGCCTGTCCCATACGAGAGTATTGCAAAGCCTACGCGAAGCAGTCGACCGAGCAGTACCCCATCCGCAGCCCGAAAAAGGAACGGCGGGTGGAGGAACGCACGGTGTATCTGTTGCACCATAACGGATTGTACGCCATCGAGCGTAGGGGAGAGGGACTGTTGTCGGGTATGTGGCAATTTCCCAACGAACTGGGTCACAAATCGGCACAGGGCGAGTATCTGGGTAAAGCCAAGCACATTTTCAGTCACGTCGAATGGCATATGATCGGCTACCGTATTGAGAGCGAAAAAGACGAGCGGTATACGTGGGCGGATGCCAAAACGATACAGGAGCAGTACGCCATTCCTAAAGCCTTTCACGCCTTTTTGAAAAAAATATAATTTTTTTTAAAAAGCCCTTGCATATTACAAAAAATTATGGTAGACTAATTGAGCGTTTGGGGCATTAGCTCAGTTGGTAGAGTGCCACACTGGCAGTGTGGATGTCAGCGGTTCGAGTCCGCTATGCTCCACCAAACAAATAAAGACACCCGTTTGGGTGTCTTTATTTTTTTCGCAAAACTTAGTGCG
>JAZNSU010000099.1:0-3095 GCA_045591385.1 Eubacteriales bacterium | reverse complement strand
GAAAACACCACCCATCAGGGTGGTGTTTTTCTTTGACGCAATGAATTCAAGGACGAGAACCGTAGGTTCGATAAGTGAGACTCCAAGAAGGCGAGCGTCAGCGAAGCCTGATTGGCTAAGACGAACTTATGCATGCGAGCGTAGCGAGTCGTAGTCCTACAATAGGCGCTATAGACGAAGAGCATCCTATTTTGGATGCTCTTTTCTATTTTTGCAACATTGGATTATCTGTCCTGTCAAGCAAATAATCAATACTTACATTATAATAATCTGCCAATTTAATTAGCACTTCTGCCGTTAATGAGATAACGCCCGTTTCATATTGGGAATAGGTATTCTGAGATACATTAAGATATTTAGCAATATCCTTTTGTTTTATGTCATGATCTTCTCTGATTCCTCTTAAATTTTTATACTGCATAATAATCACCTCATAATTATTATGCAATATCTGTAATAAAGATATTGACAAATATCTGTAATACAGATATAATATTTTTATATAATTTTTATGGAGGAATTAAAAATGGGAGAGAAAATCATAAAACAGATTTCAACAGCGCTAGCAGACCTAACGGTATATGAGGATCATTGTCTTCTTACAGCAAAAAAGAATGCAGTATCTCTTCTTATTACGAAAAAGTTCTTTGCTGGGGATAAAAAGTTCTATTATTCTGATCTGACTTCCGTACAGTTTAGAGAACCCGGTAAAATTACTGACGGGTATATGGAGTTTGAGTACCCCGGTTCTCGAAGTGGAAACAGTTCAGGTGCCTATTCAAGTGAAAATGCAATAGCATTTTCCAGAAATGATCTTGATAAGATGAGAGATATTTATAATTATGTTGATTCCAAAATAAGAGAATATAAATCTAAAGGGAATACGGTTATTCAACAACTATCGCCTGCGGATGAGCTAAAGAAATATAAGGAATTATTGGATTTAGGTGTTATTTCGCAGGATGAATTTGATGTAAAGAAAAAAGAACTACTGGGAATCTAAGGATTTTCAGGTTGCAGCTGCGGACACAACTGGATTCTCAGTTTGGGCAGTCAATGGTAATTTATCGGGAAAGATTTTATTAATAAATTCAAGTTTGGATGAATGAAAAAATAACAAGGAGAAAATATCAATGAACAAAAGATCTTTAAATGTTATAGAGGCAGTTATACAGGTCATTGCATTATTTATGTTGTGGGGCAACGGGATGTACATGGCGACAGCAAACTCTAAGTTATTTAGCAATACTGAACCTGACATCTCACTTAGTTTTATGCAGGCTACAAGTGGATATGATATTATTAAAATTTTAATTATAGCATTGTTTGTTGCAAATATTATAATTTGCGCAGTTTCGGCATATAAAAATGAAAATGAGCGAGACAGCATGCTTCATGCAATTCTTCCTGTGGTTAATCTTGTGTCTATTTTTGCTTTGGGACAGATGCTTTTGGGCAATGTAATAAATGACAGTGCTGTATATGCGCAGAAAATTGTCCTTTCAAAGGTAGGATCTTTATTTACAGTAATGATTGTTGTGCTGTTGGCGATAGTGATTCTTGCTCTTGTTAAGCGGTCACGCTCCGTAATTTCTCGAGAAGAATAAATGGTTGTTATATTATGAAAAAAATTATCTGTTTAATCACGGTAACCATAATGGGTATCGGTATGCTTGCTGGTTGTAGCAATGCCCGCCAAATCGAAGAGAACAAGAGAATTATTGAGCAAAGCAAAAAGAATATTGACATCATTAATAAATATCAGGCACAATCCGATAAAGTGAAAGATGCGATCGATGCCTATAAAAACAACTAACACCAAAAGACACCCCACGGGGTGTCTTTCCCTTTCCTAACAAACAATTGACGAAAAAAGGATATGGTGATACAATAAGAGCAATAACAAAAAGAGAGTAAACGGATGAAGAAAATCATAACCGAATTTAAAATTTTATTGCGTGCCATACCGCCCACGGTGGTCACGCTCTTTGCTGTCAGCGTCATTTGCATGAATCTGCTGGCTAATAAGACCCTGCTCAAACTCGACTGGATCGCTCTCGACGGCGGCATCCTCATTTCGTGGCTCTCTTTTATGTGCATGGATATCATCACCAAGCATTTTGGGCCCAAGGCGGCCAACCTCATTACCATTCACGCCGTCGGCATCAATTTGCTAACCTGTCTGATCTTCTTCTTGGTCAGCATCATTCCGTCCACGGCGGTTGATTATACCGCCTATGACAGCATTTTCGGGGGAACATGGTTTATTCTGCTCGGCTCGACGGTGGCTTTTATCGCCTCGGCCTTGGTCAATAATACGCTCAACTGGCTGATCGGCCGCGCCTGCCGTAAAAACCCCGACGGCAAGGCTGCCTATATGTTGCGGTCATACATTTCCACCTTTATCGGCCAGTTTTTGGACAATTTTATCTTCTCTTTGATCGTTTTCCATGGGTTTGCACCCGTGTTCTGGAACGGATTTTCCTGGTCGGTGCTCCAGTGCGCCATGTGCGCCCTCACGGGTGCGGTGGCCGAACTGATTATGGAAGTTATTTTCTCCCCCATCGGCTATCGTATTACCCGGAAATGGAAAGCCCAATCGGTGGGTGCGGCCTATTTTGAGTATTTGAAAAAAGGAGAATCGGCATGAAAGTGGTAATTACCGGCACAACCCAAGGCATCGGCAAGGCTATTGCCGAGCACTTTTTGGAAAACAATCATACGGTCATCGGCATCGATCGCCAACCGACAAGCATTACCCATCCGCAATATACCCATTACCAATGTGATATTCGGGATACCGAAAAACTGCCGCAAATTGACGGAGTGGAAATACTAATCAATAATGCCGGCACGCAGAATGAGGCCGATATGGATATCAACCTCAAAGCCTTAATTTCCGTTACCGAACGGTATGCGATACAGGATCAGATCTGCTCGGTACTCAACATCGGCTCGGCCAGCGGTCATACCGGAGCCGAGTTCCCTGAATACTGCGCCAGCAAGGGCGGCGTGATGGCCTATACCAAGAATGTAGCCATGCGCATTGCTCCTTTTGGCGCGACCTGTAATAGCCTTGACCCCGGCGGCGTGAC
>JAZNSU010000098.1:0-3155 GCA_045591385.1 Eubacteriales bacterium | reverse complement strand
AACATGGATCTGATCCAACTTCTGCCGATATTCTTCGGCAACTGCCGCATTTCCGTCTTGCTCACCCAGTTCCGTCTGCAGAATCTTGATCTGCTCTCTCATGTAATACTCGCGCTGATTCTTGTCGATCTGCTCTTTTAGTTTCTCTGCGATCTCATTATCAATTTTACATACTTCAATTTCATCATGTAAGATACGCAGTAAATGATTAACTCTCTCTTCCACATTCTGACATGACAAAATCGCCTGCTTCTCATTGAGAGGCAGTTGAATGTTATTGGCAATATAATCACACAATACCGAGAGATTTTCTTCACTGAATACCCGCATCGGCACTTCGGTTGGCATCTTCGGCACATAAGGAATGTATTCATCAAAGGCCGCACGCAGTAAACGCACATACGCCGACGCCAGCGTCTTGGTAAGAGAGGAATCTTCATCCGCCAATTCTCCAACCTCACCGACAAAAAACGGCTTCTCCATGGACCCGTTAATCAGACAAGCACGATATAGGCCCTCAGCCAATACCCGCATGTTTTCTCCCGGCATCTTAATTACCTGCTTAATGCGGGAAACCGTGCCAACCACATATAAGTCATCAAACGACGGATCGTCCACAAAGGTATCCTTTTGTGCGGTTAAGAATACCAGCTGGTCGTTCTTCATAGCGCTGTCTACCGCCATGACACTCTTTTTTCTGCCTACATCAAATTGTATCGTTACGCCCGGCATCGGTATAAGCCCGCGCAAGGCAATAATCGGAACAGTCATTCGATTTTGCGATATGATATAATCCATGATTCCTCACTAAAAAAATGTTTTCTGTTTTTTCGCCTTTTCCTGATCTCTCTTAAGCCGTTTCTGATCAACATAAAACATCTCCGGCTCATCCACATATCCAGCAATAATATAGCCGCAATTGGTGCAAATTTCATATAAAACGGCCGATGACTTAAACATACCCCCGTAGGGTATCATAGCACCATTTTTCAAATGATAACCGCGCCCGATAATAGTGCATCCACATTTCGGACATTCCGTGGCGGGGATCCGTTTCATTCCCATTCACCTACCTGATTCTTTTTCTTTTATTATAATATATTTGATAGGGTATTTCAAGATAAGATAATAAGAAACGGGCTGAAATCAGCCCGTTTTTCATTAGTCCATGCTATATCTCTTTTTAAATCTGTCAACACGGCCGCCCGTATCAACAAGCTTCTGGCGACCCGTATAGAACGGATGGCACTTCGAGCAAATTTCAACTCGGATCTCGGGCTTGGTGGAGGAGGTTTCAAAAGTCTCTCCGCATGCACACTTGACTACGCACTTTTCATACTTAGGATGGATTCCTTCCTTCACTTCGATTCACCTCCTATAGAATATTAGCATAGGTAATAATAGCACATCTTCCCGCCAAATGCAAGTCTTTTTTACAATTTTTTTCGATTATATATTCATCAAGGTGGTCGCTACCGCAAAATACAATAGGATCGATCCGGCATCCACCAATGTCGTAATCAAAGGCGACGCCATAATCGCCGGATCCAGTTTCAATTTCTTTGCCAACATCGGCATGGAACATCCAAGTAGCTTGGCAAAAAACACCGTACCGATCAAACTAATACCCGTAACCAGCCCAAACAACCAGTTTTGATAGGTAAGATATACCCGAACAAAATTGACGATTGCCAATCCCGTTCCGACAATCAGCGCCACCCGCGCTTCCTTAAAAACAATGCGGAAATAATCCTTAAGCGTGATCTCATCGGTCGCCATACCGCGAATGGTCAGCGTCGAAGTCTGCGCACCCGCATTACCGCCCGTTCCCATCAGCATCGGGATAAAGGCCACCAGCATCGGATAAGCCTGAAACGCCTCCTCATACCCCGTTATAATGGCACCGGTAATAATTCCCGTCATCATCAACACCAAAAGCCATGTGATGCGATTTTTTGCGTGATTGAATACACTCGTCTTGAAATAACTCTCATCACTGGGCATAACGGCCGCCATCTTGGCAAAGTCCTCATCAGCCTCTTCCTGCATGACGTCCATGGCATCGTCTACCGTAATGATGCCGACCAAGCGGTTTTCTTGATCCACAACCGGCAAAGCAAGAAAGTCATACTTGTCGAACATCTTAACAACATCTTCTCGGTCAGCCGACGTGGCTACGCTGATCGGATGATCTTCCATGATCTCTTCAATTAAGTCGGTACCGTTAGCCAGCAAAAGCGCCCGAACAGTAACAATACCATCCAGCCGACGGTTTTCGTCCGTTACATAACAGGTATAGATCGTCTCTTTATCCACACCCGTACGACGAATACGAGTAAAGGCATCCTCCACCGTCATGTCTTTTTTTAGGCTGACATACTCGATGGTCATCAACGAGCCGGCACTGTCTTTCGGATATTTAAGCAGTTGATTGATCATGACACGGGTCTGCGGATCGGTATTACGCAAAATACGCTTTACTACCGTCGCAGGCATCTCTTCAATGATGTCAACCGCATCATCCAGATACAATTCATCCAACATTTCCCGCAACTCGTTATCGGTGAAGCGGTGAATGAGCATCTCCTGCTGATCGCCATCCATCTCAACAAACACTTCCGCCGCCAATTCTTTAGGCAGTAAACGGTAAATGGTAGATAAATACACATCCGGTATTTCATCCAATAACGCCGCCACATCCGGCGCTGTCTGCTCTTTTAGCATATCGGAAATGGCATGATATTTTTTATTTTCAATAAGTTCCAGAATGACATCCTGCATGTCGTTTTCCTCCTTTTCACATATTAAATCTCATCAGGAAGTTACGACACGGTCATCTCAGGTTCGAAAAACACGGCAGGCACCCCAGTACCGACCGCAGTATATACTTCGACCGTCACACGCCGTGCCGCTACTGCCACCTGCATCCATGTTTTTTTCACCTCCGTTAAGTAAAAATATTGCCTGACAAAGCAGGAACTTTGACAGGCAAATACAGAAATCTATATGCGTCATCGTTCAAGCTTCAACTTCGCAGGGCGATGAAACTGCATTAGATTATGCCTTAATACGACATTCTCTGTTGGCCAACTCATAGTGTCTCCACCATTTTGCGGCAGCAGTCCGTATCCCTGTGGTAGCCTCACCTACCGATT
>JAZNSU010000097.1:0-5075 GCA_045591385.1 Eubacteriales bacterium | reverse complement strand
TGTTTCCATAAAACGCTTAATAAAGGTCGATTTTCCTGTTCTTACCGGCCCGACAACACCTATGTATATGTCGCCGTTTGTCCGTTTACTGATATCGCTATACAATTTGTTTGTATCCATAGATACTCCCTCCATCCTGTTATCGCTAAATCATATTACTCGTTTTTGTGTTTTATGCTTTTTTCTGAAATTAAGTTCTAAATACGGAAAACAAGGTATAAGCATTACAGTGTGGAGGACAAACCGTTATGCAGGAAAATATGAAAAAAATTCAATATTATCTCTCGGCGGATTTGCGATTTATATTGGATAAATTTATGCAAAAGCATACAGAAAATATCAACGAAATCCGCTTACGATGCGGACAGCCGCTGAGTATTCTTATGTCCGGCAGAAATTTATTTCTTACCCATCAGGGCGATATTACCACATCTTCAGCAATGGGCTTTATGATATCGCCTCAAATCATACATGAGATTTTTTTATCAGCCTGTAAAAATTCCGTGTATGCTTATAATGAACAGTTAAAAGGCGGATTTTTAACATTACAGGGTGGAAATCGTATGGCGGTGGCCGGACGAGTCGTGTATGAAGACGGGAAAATCAGCTCCATACAAAATATTACCTCTCTTTCTATTCGTATAGCCGGTGAGTGCAGAGGATGCAGTGGAAAGATAATGCCTTACATTATCCAAGACGGACAGATACAATCATGCGCTATCATTTCACCGCCAGGAGGCGGGAAAACAACCATGCTTCGAGATATGGCACGCTGTCTTTCTCGGTACGGACATACTGTTTCTATTATCGATGAACGAGGAGAAATTGCAGGCATGAATCAAGGTGTTGCCTCTTATGATCTGGGGGCTCTTTGCGATGTTTTGGACGGATGCAAAAAGAAAGACGGTTTAATGCTGGCTTTAAGAGGATTATCACCTGACGCTATGATCGTGGATGAGCTGGGAAGTGTGGAGGAAGCACAGGCGGTTAAGGAAGGAATCAACGGAGGAGTGGCCACGATCTTTTCCATGCATGCTTCCACATTATTGCAGGCGATTCACCGGGAACCAATGAAGTATTTATTAAAACAAAATGCGCCGGATATATTGGTTGTGTTATCCGGATCCGGCACTCCAGGCAAGATTTGCC
The DNA here is from genome assembly GCA_045591385.1 of Eubacteriales bacterium. GTDB lineage: Bacteria > Bacillota > Clostridia > Oscillospirales > UMGS1783 > CAKSHC01. The sequence goes on along the minus strand of JAZNSU010000097.1, from coordinate 3,926 downwards.
GTATATATAACATGAAGAACAGAGAGGACGCGACATATGTTAAAAATTTGTGGAATTCTTCTGCTTAGTGCGATTCCGATAGGTATCGGATGGATCAAAAGTCGTCATGTCATGATTGAGAAAGATGAATTACAGGGTGCTTTGTTTTTGGTTGCGCAATTTCGGCAAGGCATTTGCTATTCGCAGAGTCCTGTTGTGGATATCGTCATGCGGATGCCAAAACAGCGGTATGATATGGTGGACTCCTTGGTTTTGGAATTCACAAAAGGAAGATCTCCAAAGAATGCATGGCATGAGATAAGTAAAAAAGTACGTTGCCGGCAGATAACAGATATCATGAGGGATTTATTTGATTCATTGGGAACCAGTGATCGAGTGTCGCAGTTGCAGATTTGCGATATGACATCCGATCGACTGCGAGAAATGGAACTCAAACTGAGCGAAAGTGTTTTAATTCGTTCAAAATTGTCACGTACGATCGGGTTGTTGGCAGGGGCATTTCTTGCCATTATCTTACTATAAGGAAAGAATTATGGAAGTAGATCTCATATTTAAAATTGCAGCTGTAGGAATTGTTATTACGGTTTTAAATCAAGTATTGATTCGATCGGGACGAGAAGATCAGGCTATGTTGGTGGCATTGGCCGGTGTCATTGTGGTTTTATTTATCATCATCGAGCAGGTGAGCGGTCTGTTTGATGCCGTTAAATCTATTTTCGGGCTGTAATGGATGTATTGCGATTAATCGGTCTGGCGATGGTCATCTGTTTTTCCTGCGTTACGTTGCGAGGACGCAATCCGGAGTTCGCGTTGCTGGTTTCATTGGCTGGCGGATTATTGGTGCTGGGATTGGTTTTCACATGGTTGAAGGATGTTGTGGATTATTTTGATCAAATGATAGCGCAGATGAATCTTCCTGCAGAAGGGGTCATAATTTTGGTGAAATGCTTAGGATTATCGTATGTGGCTAAAATCGCCTGTGATACCTGTATTGATTGTGGAGAAACCTCAACAGCCACCAAAATTGAATTTGCAGCAAAGATTGGTATGCTGATTACAGCTCTACCGATATTTGAACAGTTATTGAGTGTCGTGACTGAGTTCTCCGGCTAAATGATATGAAAAAATTTTGTTGTATTATCCTATTTTTAATTTGTCTGTTATGTGTTTCGGTTCATGCTTCATCTTTTGATGGGCAAGCGGCATTGGATGAATTATATGACGCAGCACCCGATACGATTGTGGAACAGATGCCGACAAACGAATTAACCGAACAATCCATTACGGATATTTTGTCTATCGAATCGATCATTGATTTGCTGTCGTCCCAGTTCATGACCACATTATCCAATAATCTCGGCATCATGGTCTCGGTTATCGGTATTTTACTCTTAATGGGGATTTATGATTCACTTCGTGATTCCTTTGCAGCAAAAGGCACTGAAAAGATTGCTGATTTTTTCTGTGCAGCCACTGTCGCCCTTTTGATCTGCACTCCCATGATGGAAAGAGCAGATGAATTATCGCAGGTAGTACGGGAGCTTTCGGATTATATGGAGTTGTCTTTACCGGTATTGTGCGGATTGTTGACAGCAACAGGAAATGTTGGATCGGCAGGTGTTTTCCACTTCTTTGTTTATCAGGCAATTGCCTTTGCCGGAAATCTGTTTTCTAATATCTTACTTCCATTGACAGGTAGTTATGTCAGTATAGGAATTGCGGCGGCCATTACTGATAATGAGGGGTTAAAAAATCTTACATCTACCATACGGAATGTCACAACAAAATGCATGGTGTTTCTTTGTACGGTTTTTACAGCCCTTCTCTCATTGCAAGGCGTGGTTGCAGGGGCAGGGGATACGGTTTCAAGGCGAGCCCTAAAATTGGCAGTAGGCTCTTTTTTGCCGGTCACGGGTAATCTTATGGCCGAATCGGTCGATACCTTTATGGGCGGCGTGGGGGTTATCCGATCGGTAGCCGGTGTTTTTGGTGTACTTGTAGTCTTTTATTTGATCATCGTCCCTATCTTAAAAACATTAGCCAATTTTTTATTAGTTAAGGCCTCTGTTTTTGTAGGAGAAGTCATAGGCATGCCACGTATAAGAACACTATTGACGGTAGTGTCGGACGGGTTCGGTATGCTGCTGGCGATTGCGGCGGGGGTGGGTGTCATGTTCATTATTTGTATGGCATTTTTGTTGATTACCGGTGGTGTGACATGACGCAGATTAAGGACTATGTATTGCTTTTGGTCGGATCCTGTCTGGTCTGTGGGGGATTAACCATATTAGCACCTAATGGCCATTTTGAGCGTTTGATCCGATTGATTGGCAGTGTTTTTCTGTTGTTATGTTTACTTTCGCCCTTAAAAAACACGTGGGACACGTTATATGATAACAGGCATAGTTTTATAGAAGCCCCATCCACATATACGGATCAGCAATCATGGGATTATGCTGCAAACGCCATGCGTAAAACTATGCAAGAAGAAATTGATGGTTATGTGGTATCAGTTGTCGGAAATCGTGCGCAGGAAATCGAAATTGATATAAAGGCGGAAAATCAGACCTTTTCAGTTAAGCAAATTACTATTACATTGGATAAGGATGACATGGTAAAAGCATCTGCGGTTGCCGATTATGTCGCCATTAAACTTGGAGTTCGACCTCAAGTCATAAGCAATTCGACGGGAGAATAGAATGAAGAATGTAACATGGTTGAAAGAGCGTGTTGTCCCTTTTTTGAAAAAAAATATTTTTTTGGTTGTTCTGGGCACAGTTGGAATTGTGTTGCTTTGCATTTCCTCCGGTTCATCCGATCAAGCGCAGAGCCAAACATCGAAAGAAGATTTTTGCCAAACTTATGTTGAGAATATGGAAAAAAAACTCAGTGAAATTGTGTGTGATATTGCCGGTGTGAAAGATTGTCATATTATGATAACGTTAAAGTCCGGCATTGAATATGTTTACGCCACGGATGAATCTGCCAATACCGATGTTAACGAAAGCGGAGGTGACAAGAAGGAACAAAGCGAAGAAAAAATTACAATAGTGGCAGATAAGCAAATCGGTGAAAAGGCAGTTGTGGTCAAAGAGCGATATCCGGAAATCAACGGTGTAGCAATTATCTGTGATGCAATGGACTCGCCGACCTTAACGCTGGCACTAAAGTCTGCGGCATCTACAGCGCTTGGAATAGATGCAGGTAAAGTATGTGTAGTCTTGAGAGGATAAGGGTATAATTATGAAATTTCTGAAGAAACAAATGGTTTTGATTGCAGTTGTAGCGGTAATTGGGTTGGCAATCTTTTTGAATTGGCAGATGGGGAATTCGTCAAACGCCGATGAAGTACTCAGTCAGCAACAAAGTGCGGCCGAGCAAAGCGATCATAGCAGTATTTTAGGGCAAGCAGAATTTGTCAGTTCCAGTAACGAATATTTTGATTCTGCCAGATTAAATCGGCAGGAAACCAGACAACAGGCATTAGATATTGCCAACAGTGTATTATCCAGCGAAAATGCAACACAAGAAGAGCGGGATCAGGCGGCAAGTCAGATTATGACCCTGAGTAACGCGGCTGATGCCGAGGGTCGAATTGAAAACCTCATTAAAGCAAAAGGGTATTCGGAATGTGTGGCTTTTATCAGTTCAGAAACGGTAAATATTGTTGTAAAGTCAGACGGCTTAACGTCTGGAGATGTCATCGCAATTAAGGATATTGCGGTCGCCCAAACGGAAATGGATGCCGCTTCTGTAAAAATAATTGAAAGTAAGTAGTTGTTTTATCGGAAATTTGTGGTATAATAGAGAGGAAAATAACTCAAAACTCCGAAGGAGGTTTAAATTATGGGAAAATATTTGACAACGGAAGCACTGGGTAATATTCAAATATCGGATGATGTAATCACGGCTATAAGTCGGATCGT
>JAZNSU010000096.1:0-4680 GCA_045591385.1 Eubacteriales bacterium | reverse complement strand
GGAAGTGCCCTGCTGCGGCGGTATCGAAAACGCCGTCAAGCGCGCCCTGCAACAAAGCGGAAAGTTTATCCCGTGGCGCATTGTCACCATCTCCACCGACGGTCGCATCTTAGACTAAAAAAGACAGTGGTTCATTCCACTGTCCTTTTATCATAGGCAATCCGCGGACTGCCATCTTCCACATAGATCACGCCACATTCGGCAAATCCAAACTTTTCAATGGCTCGGCGCATGGGTCGGTTTTTCTCGTGAGTATCAATCCGCAGCCACTCGGTCATGCGGGAAGCCTGTTCAAACAATTGTCCCACATAGCCCTTGCCGTATTCCGCCACCGCCACTCGATGCAGGGTGGCATAGGGGGCATCGCTATGCCACGCCCCCTCAATATATCCATAGGTCGGCTCCATTCCATGCCGTACGGCCGCATAGGCCACGACCTTGCCGTCTTCCAGTACCCAGCCGATGCCTTGAGCAATGTCCGCTTTCACATCCTCGGCGTTCGGGTACTCCCCTTGCCATTGGGGCAGATTTTGACGGCGCATACAGGCGTGCGCCTGCGCAAAAATGCCCGCTACCGCCTCAACATCATCAAGACAACACCGACGCCAGTTCATCGGATAAAATTGGTACGAAGCTTCTTTTCAGGCGCAGGACGATCCACTCCTGCCGCTTTGCCCGCTTCGATACAGCGCAACAGCCAAGCCATGTTTTTACCGAGGGTGCGCATGGTCTGCATCCCCTCTTCGTCCTGCTTGACTTCCTCAGCCTGTGCACCATGCACCATGTTCCAGTACTGGGAAGGCACAACGGGCATATTGTTGATGGTGAAATACTTGTTGATCTGATCAAAGGCGTTGGTGCAGCCGCCGCGACGGGCACTCACCACGGCCGCCGCCGGCTTATAGGCAAAGGCAGCACCGCCCGAGTAGAAGCAACGATCCATCAAACAACGCAAAGCACCCGAAGCCGAGGCATAGTACACAGGCGAACCAAAGACAAAGCCGTCGGCCGTCTTGGCCTTTTCAACCAGTTCGTTGACCAGATCGTTATCGTACACGCACTTACCGTAGGTACGGCAGGCGCCGCAACCGGTGCAATCCTGTCCCACGGCACCGCCCTGTATGATCTCGGTATCCATACCGCATTCATTGAGGGTAGCGGCCACTTCGCACAGCGCCGTATAGGTACAGCCCTGTTTGCGGGGGCTTCCGTTAATGAGCAATACTTTCATAATCTCTCCTCCAAATAAAATGCCTGAGGCGAAAGTGCCTCAGGCATATTGTATGACAAAACTTATTTGACCATGCCGGCAACTTCGGCAGCAAAATCGTCTTCTCTCTTAGCGAGACCCTCGCCCTTTTCGAAACGGACATAGCCAACCACTTTCATGGTCTTGCCCATTTCCTTAGCGGCCTTCTCAACATACTGGCCGACACTCATGGAATCGTCCTTAACAAAGGCTTGCTCGAGCAAGCAGTTCTCCTTGAAATACTTGCCCATCTTACCGGTAGCCATCTTCTCGATGATCTGTTCGGGCTTGGAAGCATTCTTAGGATCTTCCTTGATCTGAGCCATTATGATGGCGGTTTCCTTCGCTACAACCTCAGGATCCACAGCCTCTTTGTTGAGGAACTGGGGATTCATAGCGGTGGTCTGCATGCAGACGTCCTTACCAACGGCAACGAAGCCCTCATTGCAAGCACAGCAATCGGTCTCAAACTCGGTCAGAACGCCGATCTTACCGCCGCCGTGAACATAGTCAACAGCCGGACGGTCGGTGCGATAGAAACGGCGGATGGAAATGTTCTCACCGATGGTGAGCACCTTCTCCTGCAGAACCTCGCCTACGGTCATATCGGCCATAGCCTTGGTCTTCAGGTCATCAACATCAGCAGGATTGGTCTCGGCCACAACCTTAGCCACATCCTTGCAGAAAGCCACAAAATCAGCATTCTTTGCAACGAAGTCGGTCTCGGAGTTAACCTCAACCATAGCGGCAACTTTGCCGTCGTTGTAGATAGCCACAACGCCTTCGCTGGCGATACGGCCGGCCTTCTTAGCCACAGCGGCCAGACCCTTTTCACGCAAAAACTCGATTGCCTTATCAACATCACCGTCAGAAGCGACCAGCGCCTTCTTGCAGTCCATCATGCCGCAACCGGTTCTCTCTCTTAAATTCGCAACATCTTTAGCGGTAAAAGCCATGATATTTTCCTCCTATTGTAAAAGATACGCCCGCCCATTTCAGGCGGGCGCTTGTTATTTATTCAGCGACTTCTTCGGTGGCAACTTCTTCGGCCTCGGCTTCTTCAACAAAAGCCTCGCCCTGCTTGCCTTCGATTACGGCGTTGGCCATGCAAGCGCACATCAGTTTGACGGCGCGGATGGCATCGTCGTTGCCGGGGATCACGACATCAACCTCATCGGGATCGCAGTTGGTGTCCACGATAGCCACGATGGGAATACCGAGCTTACGAGCTTCGGAAACCGCGTTGTGCTCCTTCTTGGTGTCTACGATGAACAGAGCACCGGGGAGTTTGGGCATATTCTTGATACCGCCGAGATACTTCTCCAGCTTTTCAATGTCATGCTCGAGTTTGATAACTTCCTTCTTGGGGAGCATATCAAAGGTGCCGTCTTCCTGCATCTTGTGCAGCTGTTCCAGACGACGGATACGAGTCTTGATGGTCTTGAAGTTGGTGAGCATACCGCCGAGCCAACGAGCATTGATGTAATGCATGCCGCAGCGAACGGCCTCTTCCTTCACGGCGTCCATTGCCTGCTTCTTGGTACCGACAAAGAGGATATCCTTGCCTTCCTCAGCGATCCGGCGAACGAACATGTAGGCTTCTTCAACCTTCTTCACCGTCTTCTGCAGGTCGATGATATAGATACCGTTACGCTCGGTAAAAATATACTCGGCCATCTTGGGGTTCCATCTTCTCGTCTGGTGACCGAAATGCACACCGGCTTCGAGAAGCTGTTTCATAGAGATTACTGCCATTGTCTTTCCTCCAAAAATTGTTTTTCCTCCGCCGTCATCATCTGCTTTGGGACCATTAGGCACATCCAAACCATCTGACAGCGTGCGAATTGCTCAACTATATTACCACAAACCCATGGTAAAATCAAGCCTTTTTTGCCAATTTATAAAAGTTTTATTATATATTTTAAATAGCGGCGAAGAAACAGGAAGCAAGGGCGCATCCCAAGCGGCGGAAGCCGTCACGATCGCCCGAAGCGGGTTTCAAGCCGAGAGGAGTCGCAACAGAGCGAACGCATATTGTCCGAACAGGACAATGCAGGAAAGCGGAGTTTGCGACGACGAGGACGATACAGGACTACGACTCGCTTCGCCCGCATGCATAAGTTCGTGTTAGCCAATCAGGCGTCGCTGTCGCTCGCCTTCTTGGAGCCTCACTTATCGAACCTACGGTTCTCGTCACTTAGCATACATAAAACAAAGGCAATACCCGATTGGGTATTGCCTTTGTTTGGTGGACGATACAGAAACTCTCCCTCGCTGCGGCTCGGGCTGGGCGGGCTCTGACAGTCCACCGGACTGTCATTCACTCCCCGCCCTTCGAGTCCTGCATCCCGATAAAAAAATATTGAGGGCACCCTGATGGGTACCCTCAATATTGGTGGACGATACAGGACTCGAACCTGTGACCCTTCGCACGTCAAGCGAATGCTCTACCAACTGAGCTAATCGTCCGTACTTGCTTATTATAATGGCTTAATCACAAAAAAGCAAGTCCTTTTTTATTTTTTTTCAATTTTTTTATTGCACAGCATACAATGACATAGGAGGTGATACCGATGAAAAACTGCCGCATCAGCGATTTCGGCGAAAAAGAGGTGATCAATCTCATCGACGGCGCCCGACTTGGGTGCGTGACCGATGTCATGTTCGAAACCGATTCCGGCAAGATCGTAGCCATCATTGTGCCGGGGCAGAAGGAATCTTTTTTTGAACGTTGCGGAGAATATGAGATCCCGTGGTGCGACATCGAACGCATCGGTGACGACTTCATCTTTGTCCGTTTCTCCCCGCCCTTGCGTCCTTTGCCAAGAAAAAAAGGATTGTTTGGATAACGTAAAAAAGCGGACACCGCATTTGCGGTATCCGCTTCTTTGGAAGGGTTACACAAATCCGAAGTTCTTTTGATTTTTGCTTTATGGGTTTGAACTCCTACAGTTTTTAGTGATATTCTGTTCTAACGAACAGAGTGATATTATGCCTAACGGCATAGTGATATTTTTGCTATCGCAAAAGTGATATTATATTCGCCTTAAAAACTGCCCGAAGGGCAATATCACTCGGCTTTAACCGAATATCACTGCGTAGCAATATAACTCGCCGAAGGCGAATATAACTGAAAAACCGACTTGTCGAAACAAGTCGGTTTTTCTGGCTGGGGAATAGGGATTCGAACCCCAACAAACAGAGTCAGAGTCTGTCGTGCTACCGTTACACAATTCCCCAATATTTAATTAACAAAATTATTATACCCGATTTTTTCACTTTGTCAAGTTGAATTTTTAAAAAAATTACTTGACATACCGCAAAAAAAGATTATAATAAATATTGCTGTCAATAAAACATTGGGGAATTGTGTAACGGTAGCACGACAGACTCTGACTCTGTTTGTTGGGGTTCGAATCCCTATTCCCCAG
>JAZNSU010000095.1:0-8018 GCA_045591385.1 Eubacteriales bacterium | reverse complement strand
CATGTGTCGAGTGATGGATTGGAATTAAAATTTGAAATAAAATAAAAATTTCTCTTGCAATGTTGCAAACTTTGTGGTAGAATATCCAAGCATGTAATACGGGCATTCCGCTGGCCGTGCAAAGGTGCGGTGAATGAATGTACTGATGATTAATGGAGGATACTATGAACGCTATCGAAAAGTTCAACAGCAAACAGATGAAAGAGAATGTCCCTGCTTTCGAAGTGGGCGATACCGTTGCCGTCAGCGTCAACATCAAAGAAGGCGCTAAGGAACGTATCCAGATGTTTGAAGGCACTGTAATTTCCCGCAACGGCGGTGGTCTGACTGAGACTTTCACCGTTCGTCGCCTGTCCCATGGCGTAGGTGTGGAGAGGGTTTTCCCTGTTCATTCGCCCAATGTTGTGGATGTTAAGGTGGTTCGTCGCGGTAAAGTTCGCAGAGCCAAGCTTTACTATCTGCGTGATCGTGTTGGTAAGGCTGCCCGCGTTAAGGAAAGAATCTAACGCATGCGAGGGGGACAGGAATGTCCCCCTTTTTCATTTTTTAGGAGGTAGTCATGGAAACGGTAACCGATGAAAAGAAAAAACGCGCCGGCGAACTCTACGAATGGGTAGAGATGTTGGTGTTGGCCCTTGTGGTCGTGGTGTTTGTCTTTTCCTTTATTTTGCGTGTGGTCACCATCTCCGGTCCGTCGATGACCCCTACTTTGCTGGATGGCCAGCGTGTGATCGTGTCCAACTTCCTGTATCAGCCTAAAGTCGGCGATGTGGTTGTCTTCTCTTTAAGGGAACAGTCCGAGCCGTATATTAAGCGAATTATTGCGGTAGAGGGGCAAACGGTCGATTTTGATAAAGAGTCGGCCAAACTGATTGTGGACGGCAAGCCTCTGGATGAGCCGTACATCAATGAAGTTATGACCAATTACGATATGTGGTATAACGAATCCTACTTCCCCGTCACGGTGGGCGAGGATCAGTATTTTGCCTGCGGGGATAACCGCAATCATTCTTATGATTCCCGTTATCAGTCGGTAGGCTTGGTCGATCGGGAGGAGATCGTCGGCCGTGCGCTGTGGATCCTCTATCCCTTTGCCAATTTCGGTGCGGTGTAATGGAAGAGAATAGAAATACCATCAACTGGTTTCCCGGCCACATGGCTAAAACCAGACGGCTTATTACCGAAAACCTGAAAATGTGCGATATTGCTTGTGAGGTGGTGGATGCCCGCATCCCCAACGCTTCCCGCAACCCCGTATTGGATGAGTTGCTGGGCGATAAGCCTCGTATTACGGTGCTCAATAAGTCCGACTTGGCCGACCCGAATATTACTGCCGCATGGCTTTCTGCCTTGAAAAAACAGGGGCAGTTTGCGGTCGCGGTCGATTGTCGGGGCAAAAAGGGTGTGGCGGATTTTGTCCGTGCCGCCCAAAGTGCGGGCGCTGATATTTTGGCGCGTCGTGCTGAGAAAGGGATTGCCTCCAAGCGCTTGCGCATTATGATTACCGGTATTCCCAATGTCGGGAAAAGCTCCTTTATCAATATGCTGGCCGGTCGCAAAGCGGCGGCGGCGCAGGATCGTCCCGGCGTCACCCGTGGCAAACAATGGGTGAGCGTGTCGGGTGCGCAAGGGCTGGATCTGCTGGACACCCCCGGCATCCTTTGGCCTAAGATAGATACTGAGGATCAGGCGCTCCTGTTGTGCTATACCGGCGCCATCAAGGACGAGGTGCTGGATACTGAATATATCGCGCAAAATCTCTCGGCCGCCATTGCCAAAACGGCGCCGCAAGCCTTGGTGGATCGGTACAAGATCCAAGATTTTGAAGATCGGCAAGGGTATGAAATTCTGGAAAAGATTGGCCGTGCCCGTGGCTTTATCGGGCGGGGTGCCGTTGTGGATACCGAGCGTGCGGGACATATCTTGTTGGATGAGTACCGTGCCGGAAAGTTAGGACGAATCAGTTTTGAGGTTGCAACAAATGGCTGATTTTTCAATGGAAACCGAATATAAAGCCAAAGGCTACACGGTCATAGCCGGTGTTGATGAAGCCGGACGGGGACCGCTGTGCGGGCCGGTCTGTGCCGGTGCCGTTATTTTGCCCGAAGGACTGGAAGATTTAGGTATTAACGATTCTAAAAAACTCTCGGAGAAGAAGCGAGAGGCCCTCTATGATGTCATTGTCGAAAAGGCGATTGCATGGGGTGTCGGTTTAGCTTCTCCTGCCGAGATCGATGACATCAATATTCTCAATGCCACCATGCTGGCCATGAACCGCGCGGTGGCGGCGCTGGGTGTTGTGCCCGACCTGCTGCTCATTGACGGAAACTGCAATAAAGGCATTGAATATCCAAATGTTACGGTGGTCAAAGGGGACAGCAAAAGCCTGTCCATTGCTGCGGCATCCATCTTGGCGAAAGTGACCAGAGATCGGCTGATGGGCGAGTATGCGCTGGCCTACCCTCAATACAATCTGGCCAAGCACAAAGGCTACCCTACCGCCGAACATATGGCGCTGGTGAAACAGTACGGTCCGAACGAGATCTATCGCATGAGTTTTCTTAAGAAAATCCTATGAACAGACGAAAAATCGGTGACGGCGGGGAAACCTATGCCGCCAAACTTATGGAAAAGCAAGGCTATCGCATCGTAATGCGAAACTACACGGTGCGCGGCGGTGAGATTGATCTGATTGCCGAGAATGAGGAATATATCGTTTTTTGCGAAGTCAAGTTGCGCGACGGCGCGGCGCTGTATCGACCGGTCGAGGCGGTGACCCGTCAAAAACAACAACGAATCATTCATACGGCCATGTGCTATCTGCAACAGAATCCCTCAACCCGCCAGCCCCGTTTTGATGTGGTGGCCATTACGGCCATGGGAGGCACGATAACCCATCATGAATGGATCAAAAATGCTTTCACTCTTTGACCTGCATTGCGACACCGCCCACGAACTGGTGGTGCAAAATTGTCGCTTAAACAGGAATGATTTACATATTGACTTGGAGCGGCTACGCCAATATCAAAAAGCCGTACAGGTTTTTGCGATCTGGACACCCGATACGCTGCAAGGTGCCGCCCGCTTTGACAATGCCTGCCGCGTCATTGAGAATTTCAAGCGCGAAATTGCGCAAAATGCTGAGCATATCACCCTCTGTTGCACCTATGATGAAATCGTAGCGGCGCACGACAGCGGCCGTGTGGCTGCCATTTTGGGGATTGAGGGTGGCGGCGCGTTCGACGGCAAGATCGAGAACATCAAGACCCTGCATGAGATGGGTGTGCGCATCGTCACCATAACATGGAACGGGCCCAATGAACTGGCCTGCGGCATTCCTGATGATGGAGGGCTCACCGAGTTTGGTCGTGCGGCACTCGATTGCATGGCGGATTTGGGGATGATCGTCGATCTGTCCCATGCCAATCGGCAAAGTTTTGAGGAGATTACTGCTTATTACCAAGGCCCCATGATTGCCTCTCATTCCAACGCCTTTGAGGTGTGCGACCATGTGCGCAACTTAACAGCACAGGCACGCAAGAAATTAGGACTGATCGGCATCAATCTGTATCCGCCCTTTGTGGGTGAAGATATCCTGTCGCACATACGAGCCATGAAAGATTGCCCCTTGGCGTTAGGGTGCGATTTTGACGGCGTATCGTCCCTGCCTGACGGGATTGATGGGGTGCAGGATCTGCCAAAACTGCATGAAAGACTTGCGCAGGAGTTTGGAGAAACATTTGCTAACCAAGTATTTTTTAATAATGCTATGGAATATATGAAAAACTATCTGAGGTGAAACACAATGAATTTTATCAGCACACGTGGTAACAGTCCTGCCGTTTCGGCCAGCGCGGCTATTTTGCGAGGATTGGCGCCCGACGGTGGTTTGTATGTACCTGAAAGGATACCGACCTGTGATATGAGCAGCCTGCTCGGTCTTTCGTACAAAGAAACGGCCGAAAAGGTATTGCGTTTGTATTTGTCCGACTTTACTGATGAGGAGATCTCTTTTTGCGTGAATAATGCCTATACATTGGCGAAATTCGGTGGTGAGGATCCCGCGCCTATCCATACTCTTAAATCGGGCAGGCACATTCTGGAACTGTGGCATGGCCCCACCTGCGCCTTTAAGGATATGGCTCTGCAAATGTTGCCGCATCTGCTCTCGGTTTCGCTCAAAAAGCAAAAAGAAGAGCGTACGGCGGTCATTCTGGTGGCCACTTCGGGCGATACCGGTAAGGCGGCATTGGAGGGCTTCTGCGATGCGGAGGGCACGAAGATTTTGGTGTTCTATCCCAGCGACGGCGTGAGCGATATGCAGAAATTGCAGATGATCACCCAAAAGGGCAATAATGTGGCCTCTTGCGGTATTATCGGTAACTTTGACGATGCCCAGAGCGGTGTTAAGACCATCTTTGCCGATGAGCAGATGCGCGCCATGCTGGACGAGAAGAAGTGCTTCCTCTCCAGCGCCAACTCCATCAATTTCGGCCGTCTGCTGCCTCAGATCGTCTATTATATTCATGGCTATCTGAAATTGGTTGCAAGCGGTCATATTGAGATGGGCGATAAGATTGATGTTTGTGTTCCGACCGGGAACTTTGGTAATATCCTGGCGGCGTATATGGCTTCCCGCATGGGGTTGCCCATTGAAAAGTTTGTCTGCGCCTCCAATGCCAACGATGTACTGACCGAGTTTATCAACACCGGTATCTATAATAAAAATCGTGAGTTCCACGCCACCATCTCGCCCTCGATGGATATTCTGATCTCCTCGAACTTGGAGCGTATGCTGTGGTATCTCTATGACGGCAACTGTCAGGCGGTCGCCGATCTGATGGCTGAACTTAAGGATTTTGGTACCTATGCCATCTCCGAAAAAGCCTTTGCTAAATTATCCAAACTCTTTATCGGGGACAGCATTGATGAGGACGGTACCTGCGCCGTGATCAAAGATACATGGGAGAAAGACGGGTATGTCTGCGATACTCATACCGCTGTGGCCATCGGTGCTTGCCGCAAGTCCGACGGCAAGAACCCCATGCTGGTAGCGTCTACCGCATCGCCCTTTAAGTTTGCTTCGAGCGTGTTGCGTGCCTTGGGGGAAACTCCCGATGCTGACGAGTTTGTCAATCTGGAACGTCTGGAAAAGGGCTACGGCGTGGCCTGCCCCGCATCGCTGGGCAATCTGAAGAGTATGGAAGTTCGCTTCCCGCAGGTGATCGACCGCACCGAAATGGCCGACCGGCTCCTGAATTTTGTAAAATAAAAAGAGGGGCTAAGCCCCTCTTTTTTATTTGCCCGGCTTGAAAGTGGCGCAAACGGTATCTGCGCTGGAGAATGCGTAGCCGGGGCCGACGTTGATCTTGGAAGCGGTACAATGATTTTTGCCGTCATGGAACTGGCAGTTGGACACTTCACAGGAGACGCCGGAATTGGGTTTATCACAACTCATAAATCACACATCCTTTCGCTGTTAGTATGAGCGAAAGATGGGGAAAACATACAGGTGAAATTATGTCACTTTTTGCAATTGCCGATCTGCATTTGTCCTTAGGTGTGGATAAACCGATGGATATTTTCGGCGCCCGCTGGGAAAATGCGGTAGAAAAATTAGAAAATAACTGGCGCGCCAACATCACCGATGCCGATACGGTAGTCATTGCCGGCGATGTGTCTTGGGGTATGACGAGCGAGGAGGCCTTGCCCGATCTGCATTTTCTCAACCGACTTCCCGGCAAAAAACTGCTCATGAAAGGTAATCATGATTATTGGTGGAGCACGCTCAAAAAACTGCACGCGCTATTGGAAGAACATGACCTGTCTACCATAGATTTCCTGTTTAACAACGCCTATCCCGTAGGGGATAAAACGGTGTGCGGCAGTCGTGGCTGGAACATTTTCGGGGACTCAGCACAGGATAATAAATTGCTGCGCCGCGAGGTTATGCGATTAGAGGCCAGTTGCAAGGAAGCGGTGCAGGCGGGCGGAGAACCTGTTGTGTTTATGCACTATCCGCCTCTATCGCCGATGAGCAGTTGTACCTTGTTTTCTGATGTTCTTTCTCAATACGGTATCAAAAAATGCTATTACGGTCACCTGCACGCCGGCGGAAAGGGGCGTGCCTTTGAGGGAACAAAGGACGGTGTCACCTATCAATTAATATCGGCCGATGTCATTCATTTCAATCCGGTTCATGTGGAATAAAAGCCTGTAATTGCAGGCTTTTTTCTATATTTTAAAAATAACATACGAGAAAAGAATGAAAAGTTGAAAAAATTTATAAAAAATTACAAAAATAGTATTGACAAATACCAAAACCTCGGTTATAATAAAACCAGAAAGAGAGAGTAAGAAAAGAAAAATAACACCCAAAGAAAGAGGTGGCGAAAATGAGGAAACCGAGAAGCGGTACCAGTGTTGGAGCCCACGGGCTCGCCACGAGAAAGAAAGTGTTGAAAAAACCCTAAGGAGATCTCGAAACGAGGTACGGTCCAATGAAGCAGTAATTTTCGGCTGAGTTAAGCCATGGATCTTTATCTTAAAAAAGAGGTACGGTCCCATGAAGTAAGATCGGGCAAGGTCCCATAATAAAATCAAATCGTGTTCTATCGGAATCGGAAATACCGAAAGCGGTCGGATCGCATGGGTGAAAGAC
Organism: Eubacteriales bacterium; assembly: GCA_045591385.1. Classification (GTDB taxonomy): domain Bacteria; phylum Bacillota; class Clostridia; order Oscillospirales; family UMGS1783; genus CAKSHC01. Next base: position 1,357 of record JAZNSU010000095.1, on the reverse strand, counting down.
ATGGAAGGCCGCAGCTATCATAGCAATACAGGGTATCCAAAATTTACGAAAGAGGTACGGTCCACCGAACAGATTATAGAAGTTCTTTCATGTATATATGACCGGTGTGAAAGGCACACAAAGCCATTTGATTTCAAGTGAGGAATTTGTCTTCAAGTAGTAATGAAATAATAATGCGGAGCGACGAGTTTGTCGCTCCGCTTTTGTATTAGCCTAATACATAAACATTAATATCTCGCCGTCCCCACACCTGACATTCATCTTCGGTGTAGAAATAGACGTCTACCATATTTCCTATAATGGCACCGCCCGTATCGGCGGCAATGCAGTAGCCGTAATCTTCCATACCGGGAGTCAAGCTTTCAATGTAAAGCCAAGTTCCTAACGGGATGACGCTGGGGTCTACCGCTACATACCCTTTTTGCGTTTTCTTACCGCTGGCGGTTGTGCCTTTGATGCAGTAGGCGGTTGACTGACAGGTCAGCATACGGGAGAAATCTTCCGGCTTGCCGTTGCCCGCGCCGGGGATGGGTTGTTCGGAATAGAGAACGGTGGTGGTGGGATGACGAAGAATCTCACTTTCCAGTTCCACCACATCGGTGATCACCCCGTCGACATAGGTGCGGATCCCCGTCACCCGTCGCAACCCCTCCTTACCGGGGGTGGCAAGGGTTTGGGTACCCAGTTCGGGCTGAGTCAGATCCTGCACGGGGCAGGCAATGGCTTCTTCATAGGTCTCGGTCTTGACCTCAACCCGATTAACCGTGACGATGCAGTCTTTGGCTAATTTCTCGTCATTGGCCATGGAAAAGCGGTCATCTTCATCCATCACAATACCGAAAGCAGCCAACACGCCCGTCCGATCGGTACCGGCGGCCAAGCGTTTGGTTTGTGTGGCGCCGTCGGCCTGCATGGTGACATCAAAGTCGGTATGCACCGTCACCATCGGGGCGAGGGGAGAAGGGTATTCCACTTCAATCACATAGTTGTCCTTGATGTCCACACCGCTGGTTCTTACCACTCGCTCGGCATTACCCGAAAGGGAAAAGCGCAGCCAATGCTGATCGTTCATGGTAATGCGATAACAGCGTAGGGTAAGTGTTGCCATCGTAATCAATAGGACGGCCAAACCAATGGTCAGCATCCGAATGTTATTCGGTGTAAAAAAAGATAGCCACGCCGCCTTCGGCTTTTCTTCTTTCGTGGGTTCCTCTATATCATCCGTTATATCTTCTTCCGTATGGGGTATTTCTTCTTGTGTCGGGTCTTCTTCCGGCAAAGAGATATCTTCCCGTGTGGAAGTGCGGTTCTCGTCTGTATCCGATGTTTCTTCTTGTAATTGTACATCCATCAGTAT
>JAZNSU010000094.1:0-7207 GCA_045591385.1 Eubacteriales bacterium | reverse complement strand
TGATGTAATCACGGCTATTGTATCTTTAGCAGTGTCGGAAATTGACGGTGTGGTCTCCATCGGAAGCAAACCGTCTACGATGGATATTAAAGATATTATTGGCAAAAAAGGATTCGGAAAAAGTGTGCGGGTTGAAATTTCCGGAAGTGTCATGACGATTGATGCGGATATTACAATTATGTACGGCAAGCCGATTTCTGTGATTGCGGAGAAAGTTCAGCATGCCGTTCGTGATGCTGTTGTAGATGCAACAGGGCTGGATGTGAGCAAAGTCAATGTGCACATATGCGGTATTGTTTTTCCTAAATCCAAGGAAAAATAAAAAAAGTGAAAAAAATATCCCTTTGCGGCTTGCAAAGGGTTTATTTTTTTGTAAATATGTAGTATACTGTCATTATATTGTATAAATATTCTATGTTAGCGGAGGCATTATGGATAGAAGATTAGCCAGAAAAGAAACATTTGGATTGTTATTCGAATATTCTTTCCAAGAAGAGAAGACGGCGGAGACGATATTTGACCATGCGCTACAATCCCGAGACTTTGAGCCCGATGAGTTTGTAACAAGTGTGGTCGAAGGAGTCATTTCTCACTTGACAGAGTTGGATCAAACCATTGAAGCACACTTAAAGGATTGGCGAAAGAACCGTCTTTCCCGTGTGGCTTTGACAATTTTAAGAATGGCCATTTATGAAATTCTGTATATGGATGATATTCCGAATAGTGTGTCTATTAACGAGGCGGTAGAACTGGCTAAGGTATTCGGCAATGATAAGGATGCGCCCTTTGTTAACGGTGTATTGGGAAATGTTGTCCGCAATATCGGTGCTGAACAATAATGGAAGCCATCACGGTAAAACAATTAAATACATACGTAAAAGCCCTAATTGAATCCGATGTGCGCTTGCATCATGTCTCGGTTAAGGGAGAATTATCGAATTTTAAGAATCATTCTTCCGGACATTGCTATTTCAGTTTAAAATATGACGGATGTGTTGTAAGAGCAGTCATGTTCCGCTCATCAGCCGCTAAACTTACCTTTATCCCTAAAGATGGTATGCAGGTGATTGTGCGAGGGCGTGTATCGGTTTTTGAGCGAGATGGTAATTATCAACTTTATGTGGATAGTATGTCGATGGATGGGCAAGGTGATCTGTACCTAGCATTTGAGTTGCTAAAGGGCAAATTAGAAGCCGAAGGATTGTTTGATGCTACTCGCAAACGTCCGTTACCTAAAACTCCGCTTCGTGTTGGAGTGATTACCTCGCCAACTGGCGCGGCCGTTCGTGATATTATAAATGTTTTAGGACGAAGATTTCCTACCGCCAAGGTGTTTTTGTATCCGGTTTTGGTACAGGGACCCGGTGCAGCAGCCTCGATTTGTGAAGCGTTATCCTATTTTTCAACGCATCAAACGGCTGACGTTCTGATTGTTGGTCGCGGCGGTGGTTCGATTGAGGATTTATGGGCGTTTAATGAGGAATCGGTAGCTCGTGCCATTGCCAACTGCTCTGTTCCTGTGATTTCCGCAGTTGGTCATGAAACAGACTTTACCATTGCCGATTTTGTGTCGGATATGCGTGCCCCTACGCCGTCGGCGGCGGCAGAGTTGGCGGTGCCGGACACGTTTGCCTTGATGAATAAGTTTGATAATGTTACAGCAAGATTGAAATTGTTGCTAAAATCAACTGTTGTTCATAAAAGACAGAATTTAACCTATCTAACGGAACATTCTGTGTTGTGTAATCCGCAAAAACTATTGGATACTCGTCGTCTGGTGGTGGATCAATATGTTACGTCCATGGATTCTGCTGTACGATTAAAATACACAGCGGCCAAAGGAGAGTTCTCTGCTTTAGTGGCAAAATTGGATTCCTTAAGTCCGTTGGCAGTTTTGGGGCGTGGATATTCCATGATTAAGGATCAATCCGGTACGATTATTAATAGTTATAAGCAAATGGCTATCGGTCAACACGTTCAGGTCAGCCTTTCTGACGGACAAGCCGAAATGGAAATATTAAACTTCCATGAGAAAGAGGGGTAATGGATTATGAGTCATGAAGAAAAATTAACTTTTGAAGAAAGCCTAAAAAGATTAGAAGAAATTGTGCATACTTTAGAGAATGGGGATACCCCTCTGGAACAATCTATCAGCCTTTTTGAGGAGGGCGTGAAACTTTCCGGCCATTGTAACAAATTGTTAGAATCAGCAGAGCAGAAAGTAACGGTCCTTACTAAGGATGCATCGGGAATGATTCGTGAAGAAGCTATGACGGAGATGCAAAATGAGTATGCTTGATGCAAGAGTGCAGGATATTGAACAAGCCTTAGATCAGTATTTGTCTTACGCAAAAGAAGATGCCGATCAGCTTGTGTATGAAGCGGCGCGTTACAGTCTTTTAGATGGTGGTAAGCGAGTACGCCCACTCTTACTGTTGGAATTTGCATCGTTGTTTGATGTGAATCAAGAGCAGGCGATGCCTTTTGCCTGTGCATTAGAGTGTATACACACCTACTCGCTGATCCATGATGATATGCCGTGTATGGATAATGATGATTTGCGCCGCAACCGCCCAACAAATCATAAAATTTACGGCGAAGCCATGGCGCTTTTGGCGGGGGATGCCTTACTGAATCGGGCATATGAACTTCTATTATCATCCATTTGCAGCAAAAATGAAGCGCGGGCTGCTGCCTATATTGCCGATTGTGCCGGCATGCGCGGTATGATCGGCGGGCAATGTGTGGATCTGGTTAATGAAGGAAAAATATTGGATAAAGCCACGCTGGATATCATGCACGCAAAGAAAACCGGAGCGTTGATTCGTGCTGCCTGTGTCGGTGGTGCCATGTTGGGAACTGACAATGAGGATATGTTGCAGGCGGCGGAGATGTATGCTAAGGAATTGGGTCTTGCTTTCCAGATCATTGATGACATTTTGGATGTGGAGGGCGACGTGAAGCAGTTAGGCAAAAATATCGGCGCAGATGCTCAGCAGGGGAAAAACACTTTTGTTTCCATTTATGGGCTGAAATCGGCAAAACAGATGGCAATTACCCATACACAGCACGCACTGGAACAATTAGACAAACTGCCTCATAGCGAATTTTTGCGGAATATAACACATTTCTTATTAAAGAGAAACTACTGATTTCGGAGAATATAATGAGTATTTTAGATCGCGTACATGCACCTTCGGATCTCAAACAATTAAATATGGATCAGTTGCATGTTTTGGCAGGTGAAGTGCGCGAATCCTTAATTTCTACCGTATCTCAAACTGGCGGACATATTGCATCCAGTTTAGGTGCCGTGGAATTAACGCTGGCTCTGCATTATGTTTTTCATTCTCCTGATGATAAAATTGTATTTGATGTTGGGCATCAAGCTTATGCGCACAAGATTTTAACCGGTCGTAAAGGTCGGATGCATACCTTGCGTCAATTCAAAGGAATCAGCGGGTTTCCAAAGCCCCATGAAAGCGAGCATGATGCCTTTGTGGCCGGTCATGCCAGTACATCGATTTCGGTCGCTTTAGGCTATGCGTTAGCCGATCAACATCAGGGGAAAGACAATTACAGCATTGCCGTAATCGGAGATGGTGCGTTAACCGGCGGCATGGCTTATGAAGCCATTTGTAATGCAGGCAGAAGTAATGCCAATCTGATTATTCTATTAAATGATAACGGTATGGCGATCTCAAAAACCGTAGGGTCTATTGCCAATTGGCTCACCAAAGTGAGAACATCGCACCGTTATTTTCATACCAAGGACCGTTTTCATCGATTCATGCGCCGAATCCCTCTGATTGGTAAACCCTTGGATCGTTTCTTTTCTTTTGTTATTCGTCGAATCAAAGGATCTATTTATAATACAACGATCTTTGAGGATCTCAATCTTTCTTACTTAGGGCCTGTGAATGGGCATGATTTAGAAGCCCTAACGGTTATTCTTGAGCGGGCAAAGCAATTACGTCGCCCGTGTGTGGTGCATGCCGTTACTGTAAAGGGAAAAGGCTTTGCAGCGGCAGAAGATGATCCGGTGGCCTTTCATGGAGCAACTACCTTTGATTGTGATTCCGGTGAATTTATCAGTCATCAATCGGATAATTTTTCTTTGCAATTCGGCGATATTATGTGCCAATTGGCACAAAAGGATAAGAAAATTTGTGTCATTACGGCGGCTATGACTGAGGGTTGCGGTCTTGTCCATTTTGCCGAACAATACCCGGATCGATTATATGATGTTGGAATTGCAGAGGAGCATGCTGTAACCTTTGCCGCCGGCCTTTCTGCGGGTGGTATGTGTCCGATTGTAGCTATGTATTCTACCTTTTTGCAGCGCTGTGCCGATCAGCTGATTCATGATGTTGCACTGTCGCGTCAAAAGGTGATTTTTGCAATTGATCGTGCTGGTTTAGTGGGGGCAGACGGAGAAACGCATCAGGGTCTTTATGATCTGGCGTTATTGCGCAATGCCGGAATTCCGGTTTTGTCGCCATCCTGTTATGCAGAATTAAAACAAGCGTTCCAAATTGCTGTTTATGAGATGGATGGGCCGGTCGCTATCCGATACTCAAGAGGCACCGAGGATGATGCGCTGGTACCTATAGATATGTCCCGTCCGTTTTCTGTGCTGAAAAGGGGGGGTGCCATTGCTCTGGTTTCTCATGGGACAATGGTTTCTACGGTATTGGCGGCGGCAGATTGCCTTACGGAAGCCTCTGTGATAAAAATCAACCATCTCTGGCCAATCGAAGATAGCCTTACTGCAGAACTGAAAAAATATTCTCAGGTGGTTTATGTTTCAGAAGAGGAAAAAGTGGGCTCGATCGGGGAATCGTTAGCGGCTCAATTATCCGGTAGTGGGGTGCGCGTTCACATTTTAGCCCCTCATGGCTTTGTTGAGCAGGGGACGATTCCGCAGCTGCGAAATATAATTGGAATTGATGTTGACGGTATTGTTGGATACTGTCAAAAGGAGTGTAAGGATGAGTAATAAACAGCGTCTGGATGTGCTGATGCATAATAAGGGTCTTGCCGAAAGTCGTCAAAAGGCGCAGCAGTATATCATGGCGGGCGAAGTTTATGTGAATAATATTCGAATCGATAAGCCCGGTACATCTGTGGAGGAAACGGCACAGATCGAGCATCGAGGCAGTATTTGTCCCTTTGTCAGTCGAGGCGGATATAAACTGGATAAAGCCATGCAGTGTTTTCCTATTGATCTGCAAGGGAAAAGATGTATGGATATTGGCGCATCGACCGGCGGTTTCACCGATTGTATGTTGCAAAACGGCGCTGAGCATGTGTATTGCGTCGATGTCGGGTACGGGCAGTTGGCTTGGAAATTAAGAAACGATCCCCGCGTCACCAATTATGAACGTACCAATGTTCGGGCGTTGACTACGGAACAGGTTCCGGAACTTCTGGATTTTATCAGCATTGATGTTTCTTTTATTTCATTAACATTGGTATTGCCGGTTGCAAAGAAATTCCTGAAGGAGAATGGTAGTATCGTTGCTCTGATCAAACCGCAGTTTGAAGCCGGAAAAAACCTCGTAGGCAAAAATGGTGTTGTTAGGGATGACAAGGTGCATCGTGATGTGATTGAAAAAATTATTCAGTTTTGCGCAGAGCAGGAGTTTTGTGTATCCGGCCTTTCGTTTTCTCCTGTTAAAGGACCGAAAGGAAATATTGAATTTCTTCTTTATCTTTCCGCGGAGCAACGGGATGTGGATACTGCAGCGGTAGTGGCGCAGGCTCATAAGGAATTGGATGGTGAATAAGATGAAGAAAATCGGTTTGATTCCCAATTCAATAAAAGATCCTGATTTTTCCCGAAGCCGAGCTGTTTGCGAATATTTGCATAAAGTAGGCGCACAGATTTATACGGATGATCAATATCGGGATTTGGTTCCACCATATGTTGAAGTACTGCCCGCGGAAAATATCTTTTCTGTTTGCGAATGTGTCATTGCTCTTGGCGGGGATGGAACATTATTACAAATTGCACAACCGGCCTGTTTGGCTAATATACCGATTCTTGGCATTAATTATGGAAAAATAGGGTATATGGCTGAGTTGGAGTATAATGAAATTGATCAGCTGAAATGTCTGATTGATAATGAATTTTCCACGGAAAACCGATCCATGTTGGATGTATCTGTTTTGCGTGGTGATACCGAGATTTTCAGTTCTATTGCGCTAAATGATGCCGTGATTTCCAGCGGAGCCATTACTCGATTGATTGATATGCAAGTGACGGCAAACAATCAGAATATTTCTACCTATTCTGCCGATGGTCTGATTGTTTCAACCCCTACAGGCTCTACCGGTTATTCGTTATCTGCCGGTGGTCCGGTATTGGAACCGACAGGAAATGCCTTGATTTTAACGCCGATCTGTCCGCATACCTTAGGGGCAAGGCCGATCGTATTTGCTGCGGATTCATGTATTCGCGTTACCTTGGTGCATTTGGTCAATAAGGATGCTCATTTAACGGTAGATGGTTATCAACGGTTGCCCTTGGCTGACGGCGATGTTGTACAGATTCGCAGATCTTCTTACGTTACACAATTGATAAAAATAAAGAATCTGAATTTTTATCAGATTTTAAATCACAAACTTGCAAACGGAGATATAAATAAATGAAGTACCAAAGACATATGAAAATACTCGAACTGGTTCAGACTGAAGCAATCGAAACGCAAGAGCAATTATTGGATCGCTTGTGTGCCAACGGATTCTCGGTAACGCAGGCGACAGTTTCTCGCGATATTAAGGAATTGCGCCTATTCAAGAGACTGGATAAGAGCGGCCGTTCTCGCTATGATGTAGAAACAACCGTGTCGGATTCATCCGCACAATCGGAACGGTATCAGGGGATTTTGCGAGATGGTATTTGTAGCATCGACATTGCCGGTCATTTGGTGGTAATCAAATGCTATGCCGGCATGGCGCAAGCGGTTTGTGCTGCCATTGATACGATGAGTTTTGACGGCGTTGTTGGATCTTTAGCGGGGGATGATACCATCTTTTTAGCCATCAAAACCAATGAAAAAGCGCAGGAATTGGCGCTTGAACTTCAAGATATTTTTCAATAAAGGAAAACCCGTAAGGGGATTGTACGATGCTTGAAAGATTATATAAGTCGGAGGCCAAAGCGGTCTTAGGAAGACAAATAAGGCAGTCAACTCCTTGGCTC
>JAZNSU010000093.1:0-10427 GCA_045591385.1 Eubacteriales bacterium | reverse complement strand
CACCTCTGAGGGCGATATCATTCCCGATGAGCCGACGGATGATCAAACGGTGGAAAACCTGAAAGAACTTGGCTTTGTGCATCACGGCTTTAACACCTATCTGGATGCTATGCAGGTGCGTTGGTGCTGCCGTTTGGCACTGGATGCCCCATACGAGGAGAAAAAGGCGGCCTTTTCCAAGCAGACCCGCAAGAACATCAATACCTGTATCAAAAAGGGACTGATGGTGCGAGAGGGTACCATGGAAGATGTATCGGTTATGGCCGAGATTTTTGACGATACCGCCCGTCGGCGTGATTTCTTGTGTCGGGGACTGGACTATTATCAGCGCATGTATCGGCACATGAGTGACCTGATGACCATTTACATTGCCTATCTGGAGCCAACCGCCTATCTGTCTCATGCCAAACAGTTGTTGTCCGATGCCCAAAAGAATTACGTAACGACTCAGGAAAAAATAGAAAAACATGGGCAGACCGACAAGTTAGAGCGGATGCGCAAAGAGGCGGCTGAACAAATTGACAAATATCAATATGAAGTAGAAAAGGCAGAAACCTTTGCCAACGAATACCCCAACGGGAAGAATGTAGGTTGCTTACTGTCGCTGAGAAGCGGGCGGGAATACCTGACCTTTTTAAGCGGTGTTCTTCAGGAATATCGCAGTTTTAATCCCAAATACCTGATGTATGAGCATCATATTCAAGAAGCCTACAAAGAGGGGTTTGACTATTGCAATTTCTATGGCATTACCGGTGACTTTCGTCCCGAAAACCCACTCTACGGCGTTTTTGAATTCAAAAAAGGCTTTAAGGGGAACGTGACTGAATATGTGGGGCAGTTTGAATTGCCGATCGGCCGTTTTTATCCTATCTATACCCTTTTGAAAAAAATCAAACATTTGGGCAGATAAAGAAAACCCGCATCCAAACGGATGCGGGCTCTTTTATGGTTTAGGCACAACGTAATTTTCTTTTTCGGCGATCTCCCGTCCTTGTGCAGATATGATCCAATCATATAGGATTCGCGTGTGAGAATTCTTTGGCGTATCGGAGCGGATGACAGCATAAAACTCATTAGAGAGAGGATACTCGCCGGATGCAATGGTGTCATTCGATGGCATTACACCGTCAACAGCCAGCAGTTTGCTGGTTTCCAAAGTGGAAGCCTCCATGTTTGTAAGGTAATAGTAAACGGTGTAGCCCAACGCTTCATCGGTACCCTGATAGGTGGCAATCGCATCCAGCAATCCGATCATGGAACCGACCACATACTCCTTTTTGATCGAATCATAATCTTCCAGATCGAAAAAGAGGTCAAAGAGGGTATGGGAGCCGCTGTCGGCGTTACGCACATAAGCGGCTATGTTCTTGTTCGGACCGCCGACCTGTGACCAGTTCGTGATCTTACCGTTATAGATGGCGGGGATCTGTTCACAAGTCAAATTTTCGACGGGATTGTTTTTGCCGGTAATAAAGACAAGAGCATCAATACCGATAGGAGTCATTTCCCATGTGACGCCCTTTTCTTCGGCATACGCTTTGGCTTGCTCGGACGGCTCGTAGGCCAGAATAATATCAAATGTGCCATCGACCAAGGCATAATAATTATCGGTTGTGGAACCTTCAAAGGTTAGCAACGAGGAGGCGGTATCACGGTCGATATCCAGAGCGTGAGCGGTAAGCGCCTCGCCCAGCGGCAAGGCGGCCAAGGAACCGCCCATTTTGGGGTAGGTTTCGACAGTAAAGGTTGGCTTAGCGCAGGCGCCGAGAGATACGAGCAAAACCAGACATAGGGTGAGTGCAGTAATCTTCTTCATGGGAAGCTCCTTTCTTAATCCAAAGTTATTCGAATACGAATGATCTCTTTTCCATCATGCAGGGTACGGCTGATGCCGTTTTTTACGGTAGCAACGGTAGGGGCACCGCATAGAACCACATCGTCATACTCGACAGTCGTATCTTCCGAAACATCAAAAATGTATTTGGCTTCAAGACCTTTATTGCCGTAAAGGGATAAGACGAAGACGTCATCATAAAGCCAGTCAATGCCCGTAACCTCAGGAAGTTGCACATATTGATCGGTTTGCCGTAGGTAGAGGAAAGGTTGTAGGGGCATATCGGGATCGGTAGGTTGAATACGTCCGTAGATATACAATTCGGTTAGTGTTGTCGGCGACAGGGTAACACCGTCGGGAACGGAGATGGTAGTAATCGGCTCGCCATCTAAAGTAAAGAAGCAGGCGATATTTTGCTGGGAGGAATTATGAACAAATACATACGGGTGGTCCGCCAACCTCGTGCGAAGCTTAGATTTAATAACTGCATTTTTGTTACAACAAGGACATTTGCCGTAAAAATTATCTGAAGGATAGCGGGATGACCATTGCGGTAAAACAAAGCCGTGATAAGGTTGAAGTTCCTTATCCAAAAATTCAAAAGTCATGGTAGAAATATTTAACTGCAGATACTCGCCGTTGACGCTGACAGTAGGTTTGCCGTCAAGAACACGGCAAAACCGTCCGTCGTTACGGATCAGAACATAGTTTTCTTTTCCAAGTCCGTTGTATGGGGTTTCGGGATCGGGGACAATATCCGAGTCAACCATGATATAAAACCGATGATCCCCCAGTGTTACCGTAGCGTAATATCGGTAAACGGGATCGCATACAATGCCGCCGTCGGCTGTACATAACCCGTACAGAAAACCATTGCCGCCATAAGCGCCGAAATCTAATACATCTCCGACAAAGGGATAAACCTCACCATAGGAATCAGAGGGAATGAACGCATCTACATAGTCCTCATAAAATCGATAATAATTCTCAGAATGATCAATATGCGGGCCTAAGTCCTTAATTTCGGGCACGGAAAAGGGTCTTGGCGCGCAGGATGCCAGCATCAAAACCACGAGAACGGACACAAGCAGACGTTTCATAAGATCCCTCCTTGGTCTTTATAGTTCCAATATAGCATAAAATGGAAAATCTGTCAAGTAGGGCTATTGCGTTTGGCAAAGGGGAAGGCGGGTATCCAGTTCGATGATCGCTGTGCTTTGCCCATTGGGCTGAGGCGGCAACTCGGCAAAGAAAGAGAAGTCGCTGTCGGGGGCGATGGATTGGATATGGGTGATTATCGATCCGGTCACGGCGGCAATCGTGCGCAGATTCGTGTCGTAATTATGCCCTTGTACCTGAAGCAGGCGCTTGCCGACGGTGGGAATGGTTACGATCTCACTATGTAGGAGCACCCGATGGGGGGAAGATTGGAACGGGGCGAGGCGGATCATATTCTGCGCCAGTTTTGCCCAGACATCGCCCGTGAGCAGAGATGGCGTGATATCGGCATGATGTCGGATGAGGAAACTGCCGCCTGCCTCATCGGGTAGTGCGGTTTTCAATGTGGTTTTCAAGGTGGTACGGAATATCAAGGGGTTGGGTGTGCAGACGCGATGGCCGAGTTTGACCTTGACGGCCAGATCCAGGTTTCCTTTTTTGATCTGGGCAGTCATTTGACGCATGGGCAGATCCTGCCCATCCTTCTGTCCGTGGATGCCGACCAGCGAACCGATACGCAGGGGGAAGATGGTACCGCTTGGGCGGTCAAAGAGCATCAAGAGGCAAGGTTCGTGATTGGATCCGGCGATGGTATTGAGTGCGGAAGCATGGCGGGAGAGGAGTTTGCCAGGGCCCGATACGGTATAAAAATACCGACAGATCTCACCATCGGGATCGGCTAGAGTCTGCAATAATTGTATGCGGTTGGGCTCACTTTCGGTGCTGATAAAGAGATATAGCATGAAATTTTTCCTCGGTCTAAAAATCAAGAAATATTCCTTAAAACGGGGAAAAGGTAACAAAATTGTCACTTTTCTGTGCAAAACTCGGTGGAAAGTGTGGAAAAATCGGAATGTTTCCTATTGATATTTTAGCAGAGAATGGCTTGTAATGCAACGAAGAATATGGTATGGTATGTATAGAAATATAAAAAAGCTGCAGGAGGATCTGACGCGATGAAGCGAACGGATTACATGAATTGGGACGAGTATTTTATGGGGGTAGCGCTGTTGGCCGCCCGCCGTTCCAAGGACCCCAGCACGCAGGTGGGCGCCTGCATCGTTGACCAGAACAACATCATTCTTTCCACGGGCTATAACGGATTCCCTTATGGCTGTTCGGATGATACTTTTCCATGGGGACGGCAAGGCGAGATTAATGACACCAAGTATCCCTATGTGGTTCACGCCGAACTCAATGCCATTCTCAATGCTCAGGGACGCTCTCTGCGTGGGGCTCGTATTTATGTGGCTCTTTTCCCTTGCAACGAGTGCGCCAAGGCGATCATCCAGTCGGGGATTCGTGAGGTTATTTATCTATCGGATAAGTATGCAACGACCGATTCGACGCTGGCCTCTAAGCGGATGCTGGAGGCGGCGGGCGTGAAACTGACGCCCTTTACTTCTGACCATAAAGAGATCGTTCTCTCCTTTGAGGCGGAGTAATGCGCTACGAGCAGGGCATTTTTTATATGGATGGTCTGCCCCGAACGGCAACCCGCGCATTAACGACGACCGAGCAGGCGACCGCATATATTGTTGAGCATGGCATGGTGCCCTTTTTTACGGGGGATGTGGCAGGGCTATCGATAGAGGAAAACACCTATCGGGACGACTGGTGGTGTGAAGATCCCTCACGCGACCCATGGGAGTGGCGCAGGGCGCTGGCCAATGAGGCGCGAGTGGTATACGGCAAATTCTTCAGCGGAAAGGCCGGATTCATGGACATCGATTTGTTTCCGTTGCTATGCGCCTATCGCCGTGACGGATATGATTTTGAAACCTTGTATGAAATGGGTCGGGTTTCTCAGCGGGAACGTGCCGTTATGGATGCGGTTGGCTGGGAGGTACGGCATAATGCCGAGATCCGTAAGCGTGCAGGGTTTGGCAAGAACGGATACAAGGGCTATGAGAATATTACGGTAAAATTGCAGGATAAGACCTATCTGGTGATTCGGCAATTTCGGCAGCGGCTCAACAAGCAGGGACAACCCTATGGATGGTCGGTAGCCCATCTGGCCCGACCGGAGGCTTGTTTTGGTGAAGATTTTATAAAAAGTGAATATCACCTATCCCGCGCGCAGGCTAAGGAAAGATTGATGCAGGTTTTGGCCGAACGTAACCCCGATGTGTCGGTAGCGGCACTCGTGAAGATGCTTGGATAACGAAAACTGTGAAAGAGGGCTTGCAATTTAGGACAGATGTGATATACTGGAAGCACAAACAGAATAAGGAGATACGGTATGAATATCTGGCATGATATGAATCCCAAGCGCATTACACCCGATGATTTTATTGCTATTGTGGAGATCGAGAAGGGCAGTAAGTGTAAGTACGAATTGGATAAGGAAACGGGTATGCTGATGTTGGATCGAATTTTGTATACGTCGACTCATTATCCGGCTAACTATGGATTGATTCCCCGTACCTATGCCGATGACTTGGATCCATTAGATGTATTAATTCTAAGTTCGGAAGCCATTTTGCCTCACACCGAGGTGCGGTGTTATCCGATCGGCGTGATCTCGATGTTGGACAACGGGCGCAATGATGAAAAGATTATTGCTATTCCCTTTAACGATCCGTCTTACAACACCTACAATGACATTTCCGAATTGCCTTCGCATATTTTTGAGGAGATGCGCCACTTTTTCAGCGTCTATAAGACATTAGAGGATAAGGAAACAACGGTGGATGAGATTCACGGTGCTCAGGAGGCGAAGAAGATTATCGCAGCGGCTATCAACAGTTATATCGAAAACTACTGCAAATAATAACATGAGGAACTGCAAATGTGCAGTTCCTCATTGTTTTTTGTACAAAAAGAAGTGTCGTGTAAAAAAGAATCTAAATAGAAATTCTAACGGCAACAATTTTTATTTTGTTCATGCATAGGACGGTGGTTAATGACCGGAGTAATCGCGGTCAATTTGAATCACACAGAATAACGAGGCATCTCGCGCAGATACTGCCTGACAAATATGGTTTTGAATCTCGGTATCAGGCGTTTTTGCCGAGAAGGGAACGACAACATCGAAAATCAGGTTGGTATGTGTCGGCCCTTGAACCACGCGAAAATCGTGGAACGACAACGGCATATTCAAGGTGTTGAGGATATCAGACACCATGCGGCGCAATTCATCGGTTTTCTCATCATCCGTCGTGATGGGATCCATGTGAATGACGGCTTCAATATTCAGCTCCTGACAGAGTTGTTTTTCAATATTATCAATCGCGTCATGGAGCGTGAGGATATCCTCCTTGGCATCCACCTCGGCATGGAGAGAGGCCATGCAACGGCCGGGTCCGTAGTCGTGTACGATCAGGTCGTGAATGCCCAACACCTCGTTGTGCGCCATAACCAGTTCTTCAATTTGGGCAACCAGTTCGGGCTGAGGCGGCTGACCGAGCAGCGGCGCAATGGTCTCTTTGGCCGCTTTAAACCCGCTGTAAAGGATAAAGAGGGACACCAGAGCACCCGCCCAACCATCCAAGGGAAGACCCGACAGGGCGCCTATGACGGTGGCCGCCAGCACAACAGCGGTGGAGAGACAGTCGCTGATACAATCGGTCGCCGTGGCTTTCATGGCGTCACTGCGAATATGTAAGGCAATCCGACGGTTATAGAAAAACATATATAATTTAATCAAAATGGATGTGCATAGGATAATCACCGAAAGCAGGTCAAGCGTGGCGGTTGAGGGATGAAAAATCTTCTCAACCGAACCGGTGAACAATTCAAACCCGGCCAGCAAAATAAGCAGCGATACGGCAAGCCCCGTGAGATATTCCACACGCCCGTGTCCGTAAGGATGCTCCCGATCGGGCTTTTGCGCCGAAAGCTTAAAGCCAATAAGGGTTATAATGGAAGAACCGGCATCGGACAGGTTGTTAAAGGCATCCGCCGTAACGGCAATCGATCCGGTCAGCATACCCGCCAGAAATTTCCCTCCAAAAAGTAGAAGATTGAGGAAAATGCCAAGCCCGCCGCACAAGGTGCCGTATGCCGTGCGAACATGAGGGGCGCTGTAGTTTTTGTGATCACGAATCAGCCATTTTGCCAAAAGATTTATCATAATTTTACCACCTTTTCCTTTAATTTCATTGTAGCATAAGCATTGAACATTGACAAGAGGGGTGCGCTCCTTTTATAATAGAAGAAACGGAGGAACGGCTATGAATGTATTGATTATCGATGGGCAGGGCGGCAAACTGGGCGCCGGTTTAGTTGCTGCTGTAAAAGAGAAATATCCGCAGGCAAGTGTAACAGCAGTAGGTACCAATGCCATCGCTACTGCCGCCATGCTCAAGGCGGGTGCAACACAGGGCGCCACGGGCGAAAATCCCGTCATTGTTGCCTGTCGGAAAGCCGATGTGATCCTCGGTCCGATCGGGATCGTAACGGCCGATGCCCTGTTGGGTGAGATCACTCCCGCCATGGCTGCGGCTGTGGGCGCGTCCTCGGCCAGAAAAATTCTGATCCCCATGAACCGATGTGAGATTCGGGTGATCGGAGTCAAAGAATTAACCATGAATGAATATATTGCTCTGGCAGTAAAGGAGATAGAGGCATGAAACGAATCACGGCACTGCTCATGATCTTATTGCTTGTCTGCGCCGGGTGCGCCAAAACACCTACAGTGAAGATCGGCGTGCTTGAGCCGCTCAGCGGGGAATACGCCGCCGGCGGTCAGCTGGAATATCAAGGCATCCAAGAAGCGCTTAAGGCTTATCCCATGCTGGATGATGCCCGTGTGGAGCTGGTGGTGGCCGATAACCTCTCCACCGAAGAGGGCGCCCGCCAAGCCGCCAAATCCCTGTTTGACCAAGGTGTGCAGATCGTCATCGGCAGTTGGGGCAGTTCTCTCTCCCAAGCCGCCGCCGAAACGCTGAGCAAAAAGAATATTCCCATGGTAACTACCACTGCGGGAAAAGTTGAGAAAGGTTCCTGTTTTGCCTTGGAGTTAACGGTAAATCAGCAAGTGCAGGCATTAGCCGGCGTCATTGCCGAACAAGGCTGGACACGGATCGCCATTGTAAGCGATCGTAATCATGCCTACGATATGGCTATGCGCCAAGCCTTTATTGAGGCGGTCGGCAAAGAGAATATCTGTGCCGAAGCCCACGGAACGGTGGAAAATCTGGCCGACTGTGTGGCGGCGATGGAGCGGGAACAGGCGCAGGTGCTGTTTATTCCGTCCATGGCTGATGTGGCGGCAGGAATGACCGAATTGCCGATTTTGGGCGGCGACGTCAGCACATCGGAAACGGTCTATTACCCCATGTATGCTCCTGAGGGAGCCAAGGCCGTAGGCTATGATGGGTATCTGGTGGCGTTAGCCGTCTTGAAAGGCGAGGCCAAAGAGATAGAAGGGAAAACCGGACTGCTGATTTATGATGGTATCGATATTACCCGAAAAACATGGAATTTGAATCAAAAAAATGGTGTTGCTTGATAGCAACACCATTTTTTATGTATGCCTTTAAAATACTCGATTGCCTGTCACAAAAATAAGCATGAAGATCAGGACTACAAGTAGAACCGCACCGACAAGGATCAGGCCGCACCAATAGGAACGGGCAAAATTGCGGCGATTGAGATTGGATCTGTTAATGGAATAGATGATCAGGAAGATAAACCCGACAATAGGAACAGCAAAGAGGATCTGCAGTCCAAAATAGGCCCACGGGGAGAGGGGTTGATACTCTTCGGGAATCTGATCGGCCGTCACCTTTTTCTTGCGCGGCGAGGGGGTATGGGTAACGGGTGCCGGTGCGGCAACCTCAACGGGCGCGGGAGCTTCCTCAAGGGTTGCACCGCAGGCAGGACAGAACTTCAAATTTTCTTCTAATGTTGCACCACATTGCTTACAAAACATAAGGATCACACTCCTATAAAAAATTACGAAATAAAGAATTCAAATCCGAGCGTAATGCCGGTCATGAGGATGCCGGCAATGAGTACACCGACGGCAATGGCGGGCATGGCGTCTTTTAGACGCATATTCATCATGCCGGCAATCAGCGCGCCCGTCCAGGCACCCGTGCCGGGCAGAGGAATTGCCACAAAGAGCAAAAGCCCCCAGAATTTATATTTTTCCACGGTACCTTTTTTGTTTTCAGCCCGTTTTTCTAACTTCTCGGCAATGCGCCCCAGACGGTCACTTTTGCGCTTCATCCATTCAAAAATTCTTCGAATAAATAACACAATAAATGGCGCAGGCAGCAAGTTACCCAGATAAGAAATGATAAAGGTGACCAGATGGGGCAACCCCAAAGCGACACCTACGGGAATCGCGCCTCTTAATTCGATTACGGGTAGGATCGATACGAAAAAAGTGATCAACCCTTTGACAAAATCCGATGAGTTTTCTCCCAAGGAGATAAACCACTCTGCAATACCCAAAGTCATTACCGCCTTATTTTTATTACTAACAGTATATCATAAGTTTTTCAGGATTTCCACCTTTTTTCAGTGCGAAGAAATAGGAAATGAGAGACGAGTCAGGAGCTCACTTTGCGACGACGTCAACCGCCCAAATAGGCATTCTTTACCGCATCATTGGTAAGCAGCGCCGAGGCCTTGTCGGTCAAGACAACTTTACCCGTTTCCAGAACATAACCGCGGTCGGCAATCGAAAGAGCCATGGAAGCGTTCTGTTCTACCAGCAAAATGGTAATGCCCTGTTTGTGCATTTCCACGATCATATCGAAGATCTGTTGCACCAGAATGGGTGCCAGACCCATGGAGGGTTCGTCCAGCATCAACAGCTTGGGCTTGGACATCATGGCGCGACCCATGGCCAGCATCTGCTGTTCGCCACCCGAAAGGGTGCCCGCGCTCTGGCGGCGGCGTTCCTTGAGTCGGGGAAAGGAATCATATACCAAAGCCAGTGCATCGGCTTCTTCCTTGTTGGGACGGGTATAAGCACCCATCTGCAGGTTTTCTTCAACCGACAGTCCGGCAAAGACGCGACGACCCTCGGGACAATGCGCCAAGCCGTCCCGCACAATCACGTGGGGGGTCTTTTTCAGAATCGACTGCCCTTCAAACAGAATATCGCCTGTCTTGGGACGAAGCAGACCCGAAACGGTGTTAAGGGTGGTCGATTTACCGGCACCGTTGGCGCCGATCAGCGTTACGATTTCGCCCTCATTCACCTCAAAGGATACGCCTTTGATGGCATGAATGGCGCCGTAATACACATTGATATCTTCAACTTTGAGCAGGCTCATGGTTATTCTCCCTTCTTGCCCAGATACGCTTCAATAACCGCCGGATCGTTCTTGATCTGATCCGGTGTGCCCTTGGCAATGATCTTGCCGAAGTTTAATACGGCAATGGTATCGCAGATGCCCATGACCAGATTCATATC
>JAZNSU010000092.1:0-10075 GCA_045591385.1 Eubacteriales bacterium | reverse complement strand
TGGTGATGGTGCGGGATGCGGGCAAGTGGGTGTTGGCGAAATAGCAGACGCTATCATGTCCCTGCGGGACATAATTCACGATGCGACAGTATTACTTCACGACGGCAGTTACTTCACGAAAGGGCGTGAAGTATGCCGTTGGCACGTGAAGTACACCTAACGGTGCGTGAAGTGTCCCCTATGGGGACGGGAAAGGAGCAACCATGATTTCAGATTATGAACGCATTAAGCAGGAGTTTGATCTGTCGCTGTTGGCCAAACTGGCACAGACGGTACGGCAACTGCCGACGGTGGAGGATCTGTGGCCGGTGGGCAGTATTTATATGAGCCTTGACCCTGCCGATCCCGCCACCCGTTTCGGCGGGGTGTGGGAGAGGATCGAGAACGCCTTTTTGCTGGCCGCCTCTTCCGCCCATCCCGCAGGGGAGCGGGGCGGCGAGGAGAATCACACCTTGACGGTGGGGGAAATGCCGTCGCATACCCACGATTACTACGTAGGTCACACCGGCATTTCCAACAGCGCGGGTACCATTGCGCAGGGTGGTTGGTATGATACCTATCACAAGGTGACCGACCGATCCTTCGGCGTTCTGGCCAGCGGCGGCGGCGCCGCGCACAACAATATGCCGCCTTACCTGAGCGTGTATATGTGGAAACGAGTGGGTTGACAGAGAAAGGAGAATCTTATGGATTACGAAAAGATCATCGATGAGTTGATCGAGAAGAAATTGCAGGCGGCGCTGGCCGAACTGGATAAAAAGCGAGAGCAGACAACGGCCGCCTATGCCCAGAAAAAGGAATCGGCCAAGGCCGAGCGGGAAGATCTGACCCGCGGTGCCTACGCCGACTACGCCAAGAATATCGACCCGACGGGCATTGCGTCGGAGAAAATGGCCGCCCGCGGGCTGAAAGATTCGGGCAAGACCGAAACGGCCAAGGTGGGCTACTACAACGTCTATCAGAATATGCTGGCCGCCATCCGCAACAAAACCGACGAGGAGTTGAAAAATCTCTCCGAGCAGGAGCAAAAGGCGCTGACGGCGCTCGACGAGGCTGACACCAAAGCGAGAGATAATGCATATACTTTATTGATGGAGGAGAATATCCGCCGCCAAGAGGCCGCTGCCAAAAAGGCCGAGGCCGACCGCCAGTATCAACTGAAATTGGCTTCGGCGAGCAAGAAGTCGAGCAATAACAAAACCGAAACCACGGTGAGCGGCTATCCGGTAAACGGAACCGAAAAGGAAAAGTATAAATGGCTGGAGAAGCAGCTCAAATCGTTGGCGTGGAGCCTGATACCGGGCGAGGACAATCCCCGCAATCGCATTTTGGCGCAGTCGCAGAAGTATCTGGATCTGGCCTATCGGGATCTGGATACCGACTCTTACAGCAAATTGCTGAGCATTGTGGTGTAAGCGATGGAACAGAAGGAATTGGCGGTTTGCCAACAGCATTTTGAGCGCATCGACGCCCGCCTGCACCATCTGGAGCAGGCCGAGTCCGGACAGAATCTGCGGTTCTCGGAGATGGCGGTCATGAACGCGCGTATGCATGAAAAACTCAACACCCTCGATGCCTCCCTCAAATCCCTCGTCCGCGCCCTGTGGGGCATTTCGGGTACCCTGCTGGCTACCCTGCTGGGGTTTGTGGTGTGGTACATCCAAGGACTCTCGTGAGTCCTTGGATGAGGTAAGAAGTAAGAGTGAAGAAGTAAGGTGGGAAGCTTCGCTTCCTTTGATTCAAAGAAATCGACCGTAGGGAGATTTCCTCCGAAACCTATTCACTATTCACTATTACCTATTACTTTTTCGACTGAAAGGAGTTTGTATGAAGCATTTTTTAGGAATTAACTGGCTGGTTCGCTTGAAGAACCCCGTTTTTTGGGCGCAGGTGATGGTGGCGCTGTTTGTGCCCATGCTCACTTCCATGGGACTGGCATGGGATCAGATCACCACATGGGGTGCCCTGTGGCAGGTGATTGTGCGGGGGATATCCAACCCCGTTACGGTCGTCGCCATGCTGTTGTCGGTCTGGAATGCCGTCAACGACCCCACCACCGCAGGACTGCAGGACAGTCCCCTGGCTTTGTCTTATGACAAACCCGGCGAGGTAAGAAGTAAGAGTGAAGAGGTATAGGAGGAGTTTTATGAATTTGCGTTATCCGGTAAACTATGTGGGCATTACCCAATACTACTCGTCGGGGCATCGGGCGCTCGATCTCGGTTGGCACGATACGCCCGCCGAGCCAATCTTGGCCGCCGCCGACGGGGTGGTCGTCGATTGCGGTACCGAGCCGACCTACGGCGCCATCTACGCCGTGCTCCGCCACGCGCGCGAGGGCGGCTGGTGCTATACCCTGTACTGGCATCTGCGCTCGCTGGACGTGGTGCGCGGGCAGGCGGTCACGATGGGACAGCGCATCGGCATCATGGGCGATACGGGGCTGGCTAATGGGGTGCACCTGCACTTCGAAACCTGGCTGACCCCCGCCGCCTATATCAACTGGCGCCTGTCCGACAAGGCGCAATACGCCGTCGACCCTCGCTCGGTCACCTATCTCTACCCCGACCAACAGGCATCGGCGGATAGCCGCGGGGTGCAACGCCTGCCCGAGCCGACGCCGACACCTGCCCCGACGGCATTGACCTTGACCAATGAGCCGCTCTACGGCTCGTCTACGGCAACGGCACCCGCCACACGGGTCAGCGGCAATTATTGGCGCTGGGACGATGCGGTGGTTGAGGAACGTATCCGCATCACCAATGACCCCTCACGCATCGGCGTGGCAGGGCAGGTGACCGGCTGGATCAATGCCCCCACCGCCGTCCGTAAGACCTATACGGTGGTAGCGGGGGATACCCTGTCGGGCATTGCCGCGCGGAATGGGCTGACCACAGCGCAGATCATCGCCTTAAACCCCCAAATTCAAAACCCGAATTTGATCTATGTGGGGCAGACGGTGTATCTGTCATAAAAGGGAGGGCGCCTCTTAATTCAAAGGAAGCGAAGCCTCCAACCTCTTAAAGGCTTCCCCTTGAGGGGGAAGCCTTTAAGAAGAAAGCTTCGCTTTCCTTTACATAAGAATTGCCACAAAAGAAAAAACATGATAAAATAAAGGAGAAACGATGAGCATACACGAAGCAGTAATGAAGGCGGTTCTGGGCGGATATTTATAGCGGCCGCAGCTCAAAAGAAGCACCAACTATAAACACTGGCTCAGTAAACAGGATTTTCGTCGGTGCCTTGCCTGTGGGGATATGCACGGGAAGATATGGGGTATCTATGAAAAGCCGGAAATCGAGCCACTGATACATCCAAACGGACGCTGCAAAATTGTGCCAATGGGGGCGATTGCCGCCGGTACGGCAACCATGCACGGACAAGCCGGCGCCGATTGGATGCTCAAACAGACGGGGGAATTGCCGGACTATTATGTATCGCAAGAGGAAGCCGAACAGGCAGGTTGGAGACGAGGTAAATGGCCAAGTAATTTTATTCCCGATAAAATGATTGGTGGCGGGATATATAAAAATAAAGACGGGCGCTTGCCTGAAGCGTCTGGCCGAGTTTGGTATGAAGCCGATATCAATTATGAAATGGGAAAGCGGAACAATTATCGCACCCTGTATTCCAGCGATGGCCTGATGTTTGTGACCTACGATCACTATGAAACCTTTTATGAAATTACTTAAAGGAGAACTCGAGATGAAAACCGTATACTTGGATTTAACTGACTGTAAGTATTTATACGATCTACACGAGCGCATCCGTGTGGCCTTTGACTTTCCCGAATGGTACGGAAAAAATTGGAGTGCCTTTTGGGATTTATTAAGTAAAGACAGCGATGCGGAAAAAGTCATTATTACCGGCGAGCACACGATGCCCAAGGAGTTTGCTAAGCCCTTGGCTATGATGCATGAGATTCTTGATGATATGGTAAAAGCGTGTAAATCTGAACATAGTATACCGTTCACCTATGAGATCCGTAGTTGAGGGATGGTGGCAATAAAAATAGATCAGGTCGGAAAGCGCCTCATCCGTCTGCTTTCTCTAAATTTATAGTTGACAAGAGGGATTCTTACTTATATAATAAATACACCATAGAGGTGCGGGCTTCATCAGTACCGTTCGTGCTTGGCAAATGCCGAGCGGGAAAGGGGAGGCCGCCGAAGCGGTCGGCGCCGCCATGTGCCGAGTCGCTGGGCTGCGGGGGAATACCTTGCAGACTGTCGCCACGGGCGTTGTGCTATGTTGTTGTATTCTATGGACAGCGCATCGCTGTCCTTTTTAATTGAAAGGAAGAAAAAAACATGAAGAAGATTGTATCCCTCATCCTTATGGCGGCGCTGGCCCTCTCGCTGGTGGCCTGCGGTAATGCGGCTCCCAAGACCGGCGTGGAAGACGGTGTGCTCACCGTCGCTATGGAGTGTGCCTACGCTCCCTACAACTGGACTCAGGCTGATGACTCCAACGGCGCTGTGCCCATCAAGGACTCCAACGAATATGCCAACGGCTACGATGTTATGATGGCCAAGAAACTCTGCGAAGCCAACGGCTGGAAATTAGAAGTTGTCCGCCTCGATTGGGAGGGTCTGGTTCCTGCCGTGATGGCTGGTCAGGTTGACGCCGTCATTGCCGGTCAATCGATGACCGCCGAGCGTATGGAGCAGGTCGACTTTGCCGGTCCCTATCTGTATGCTACCATCTGCTGTCTGGTTAAGGCCGACGGGCCTTTGGCCAACGCGACCAAGATCGACGATTTCTCCGGCTACCGTTGCACCAGCCAGATGAGCACCATCTGGTACGATTCCTGCCTGCCTCAGATCGAGGGCGCCGATATCCAGACGGCCAAGGACAGCGCTTCGACCATGCTCATGGCGCTGAGCACCGGCGATGTGGACTTCGTCTGCACCGATATGCCCACCGCTACGGCTGCGCTGATGGCCTTCCCCGAATTCAAACTCATTGAGTTTGAGGGCGAGAACGGCTTTGAGGTGTCCGACGAGGATATCAACATCGGCATCTCGGTCAAGAAGGGCAACACCGAATTGAAAGATAAACTCGACGCCGTTCTCTCCACCATGGACGAAACGGCCTTCAACACCATGATGGCTCAGGCCATTGCCATTCAACCTCTTGCGGAATAATGAGCGTATTTGAGAAATTACTTGCCGACATCGGTAAGCAGTGGGCGACCTACGCGCCCCAATACCTCGGCGGCGCATGGAACACCATTAAATTGGCCGTCGTGGCCACCGCCGTGGGCTGTATCATTGGCCTGATCTGCGGTATTTTGCAAACGATTCCTTATGCCAAATCGGACAACCCTTTCAAAAAGGGAGTGATCTGGGTGGTGCGGGGCATCATCCGTGCCTATGTGGAAATTTTCCGCGGCACGCCCATGATTCTGCAGGCTATTTTTGTCTATTTCGGCATCCCCTATTTCTTTAATACTCCCGTCGACATGATCACCGCCGCCTACTTGGTGGTGTCCATCAATACGGGCGCCTACATGGCTGAAACGGTGCGTGGCGGGATTCTGTCCATTGACCCCGGTCAGACCGAGGGCGCCAAGGCGATCGGGATGAACCATGTCAAGACCATGACCTATATCATTCTGCCGCAGACCCTGCGCAATATCCTGCCGCAGATCGGCAACAACCTGATTATCAATATCAAGGATACCTCGGTCATGTTCGTCATCGGCTATGCCGAACTGTTCGCCGTGCACAAGGCGGTAACGGGTTCGAATTACCTGTACTTCCCCTCGGCGGTCATTGAAATGGTGATGTATCTGATTATGACGATATTCTTCTCGCTGTTGCTGCGCTTGTGGGAAAAGAAGATGGACGGGCATAAGAATTACGACGTGTCCACCACCGACACCTTGGCTCACACCAGCGGTATGACCACCTATGTCAAGAAGAAGGGGGCGAGATGATGGAAGAGATTTTACGCATTGAGCACCTGTCCAAGTCCTTCGGCACCCACGAGGTACTGCGGGATATCGACTTTGCGGTCAAAAAGGGCGATGTTACCAGCATCATCGGCGCGTCCGGTTCGGGGAAATCGACCCTGCTGCGCTGCATCAATATGCTGGAGACTCCCTCCTCGGGCGATATTTTCTACCACGGTGAGAATATCAAAACCTTAAAGGGCGGCGTGACCGGCTACCGTGCCCGCGTCGGCATGGTGTTCCAGCAGTTTAATCTGTTTAATAACATGACGGTGCTTCAAAACTGTGTCATCGGCCAGACTTCGGTATTGGGACGCAAGAAAAAGGAAGCCACCGAGCGGGCCCTGTTCTATCTGGAAAAGGTGGGGATGCTCCCCTACGTGAAGGCCCGTCCTTCGCAAATTTCGGGCGGACAGAAACAGCGTGTGGCCATTGCCCGTGCGCTGGCGATGGAGCCCGAAGTGTTGCTCTTTGACGAGCCGACCAGCGCGCTCGATCCCGAAATGGTAGGCGAGGTGCTGGACGTTATGAAAAATCTCGCTAAAGACGGCATGACCATGCTGGTGGTGACCCACGAGATGGCCTTTGCCCGCGACGTGTCGAGCCACGTGGTGTATATGCATAACGGCGTCATTCACGAGCAGGGTGCCCCTGCCGATCTTTTCGGCAATCCGCAAAAGCAGGAAACTAAGGACTTCCTCTCCCGCTTCCTTAGCACGACCGTATGAATAAACGGCTAAAGGAAATGTTAGCCTATCTGTTTTGGGGCGTGCTTACCACCCTTGTCAGTTGGCTGACCTTTACCCTTTTTTCGTGGCTGACGGGACAGGTGATTGCGGCGAATGTCCTGTCTTGGCTGTGTGCCGTCGCCTTTGCCTTTGTCGCCAACAAGTATTGGGTTTTTCACAGTACCGACCGGAGCGGCAAAACGGTGTGGCGGGAAGCGCTCACCTTTCTCTCGGCACGGCTGGTTACCGGCGTGCTGGAACTGGTCGCTGTGCCCATCTTGGCGGCGTGGGGCGAGCCGTTGCTCGGCATAGAGGGACTGGGCGCGAAAATGATCGTGACTGCGGTCGTGGTCATCCTCAACTACGTTTTTTCCAAACGTATCATATTTAAAAAATGAGAGCCTCGGCTCTCATTCTTTAATTCCAGAACCCTACGCTTCCTCTGAATAAATTTTTGTGCACATTTCGTAAACAAATGTGCATTTTAAACTTGCCATTTGTAAAAAAATGTGGTAGTATAGTCTAAAGTGCGTGTACTACACCCACGAATATGATACATAGGAGATGAACGCATTGGATTCCAAACTGGCGCTGTATATCGTCAAGCGAGTTTTGCTTGCCATATTTACGATATTTCTCGTCATCACCATCACATTCTTTGCCATGAAAGCCATTCCCGGCGGCCCCTTCCTCTCGGAGAAAGCGGCTACTCCCGCCGTTACGGCGCAACTGGAGGCCAAGTACGGCCTGGATAAGCCCATCATGGAACAGTATGTTACCTACTTGAACGACGTACTGCATTTCGACTTCGGTCCGTCTATCAAGAACCGCGGCCGCACCGTTACCGAACTGATGATGGAAGGTTTCCAGACTTCGGGGAAGCTGGGCATTATCGCCGCCTGTGTCGCCATCGCTTTGGGGCTGACCATGGGCGCTATTGCCGCCGTATTCCACGATAAATGGATTGATAAGCTGATCATGGTGCTCTCCACCGCCTCGGTGGCTATGCCCTCATTTGTTATCGCAACGATACTGCTATTGCTCTTCTGCGTGGCTCTGCCCATCTTCCCGTCCAACGGCTCGACCGGCGCGGGTCTGATTTTGCCCGTAGTCGCTTTGGCTATGTATCCGACGGCTTACATTACGAGATTGACCCGTTCCTCCATGCTCGACGTCATGGGTCAGGACTATATCCGCACCGCCCGTGCCAAGGGCGTGTCGGCCCCCAAGGTCATCTTCAAGCACTCGCTGAAAAACTCGGTCACGCCCGTCATTACTTATGTCGGCCCCATGATCGCTTTTATTCTGACCGGTTCTTTGGTTGTCGAGCAGATCTTCGCCGTGCCCGGCATCGGCAAGTATTTCTTCTCGTCCATCAT
Organism: Eubacteriales bacterium; assembly: GCA_045591385.1. GTDB lineage: Bacteria > Bacillota > Clostridia > Oscillospirales > UMGS1783 > CAKSHC01. The sequence goes on along the minus strand of JAZNSU010000092.1, from coordinate 2,012 downwards.
CAATCGTGACTATCCCATGGTCATGGGCACCACCATCTTTTTGGCTACCATCATGGTCATTATGAACCTGCTGTCCGATATTGCCTATAAGATCTTCGACCCGCGTGTCGACTTGTCGTAAGGAGGAAAAAAGAATGGAACCGAAGAAAAATTTCTTCTCCTCACAGGTCGATCTGGAGGCCGCTTTCGGGCTGGCCAGCGACGAGGAGAAAAGCCTGCAGGCTCGTATGCGCCCGTCCACAACCTTCTTTAAGGACGGTATGAGAAGACTCTCCAAAAACTGGATCGCTATGACCTGCCTTTGCATCGTCTTGGCGGTTGTGTTGATCGTCTTTCTTGTCCCCGCCTTTTACCCCTATTCCTATGAACAGCAACTGGGCATCACCCCCGGCCAGCCGGTCGACCCCAGTTACAATAACCTAGATCCGTTCGAGTACGGCACCACCGAACTGGAACGCATCGCAAACGGTGAAAAGATCTTCCCGCATATTATGGGTACCGATGCCGCAGGGCGTGACTATGCCATCCGCGTCATCTACGGCGCCCGCGTATCGTTGCTGGTCGGCTTCTTTGCCTCCATCATCGTCCTGATCATCGGCGCTACCTACGGCTCGATTTCGGGCTACTACGGCGGTAAGGTCGATATGATCATGATGCGCTTTGTCGATATCATCTATTCGTTGCCCGATCTGCTGATGATCATCCTGCTCTCTACCGTACTGAATCAGACACTCAAGCCCATGATCGACTCAGTGCCTTTCCTGTCGAAACTGGGTACCGGTATGATTTCCATTTTTATTGTCTTCGCCCTGCTCTACTGGGTGTCGATGGCTCGATTGGTGCGCGGTCAGATCCTCTCGATCAAGCAGATGGACTATGTGTTGGCTGCCAAATCGACCGGCGCTAAGGGCGGTCATATCATTAAGAAGCATATGTTGCCCAACTGTATTTCGGTTATTATTATTTCCACCGCCCTGCAGATCCCCTCGGCCATCTTTACCGAGAGTTATCTGTCCTTCTTGGGTCTGGGCGTGTCGAAGCCCATGCCGTCCTTGGGTTCGCTGGCCTCGGCCGCGCTCGACGGCGTGCGCTCCTATCCCCATCGTTTAATCATTCCGGCCGTGGCCATCTGCCTGATCGTGCTGTCCCTGAACCTGCTGGGCGACGGTCTGCGCGATGCCTTCGACCCGAAGCTTAAGAAATAAGGAGGGTATATCATGTCATTATTAGAAGTGAAAGACCTGCATACCTCCTTCTTCACCCCCGCCGGCGAGGTCAAAGCCGTCAACGGCATCTCCTTCTTCTTGGATGAGGGCAAGGTGCTGGGCATCGTGGGTGAATCCGGTTCGGGCAAGTCGGTCACCGCCTATTCCATTTTGCAAATTTTGTCTAACCCCGGCCGTATCGTCTCCGGCTCTGTCAAGTACAGAGGGCAGGAACTGGTCGGCGCCGATAAAAAAGAGATGGCCAAGATCCGCGGAAATAAGATCTCGATCATTTTCCAAGATCCTATGACCTCGCTCAACCCCGTATTTACCATCGGCAACCAACTTATGGAAGCCATCATGCTCCATACCGATCGCAATAAGGAGCAGGCGCGCGAGCGTGCCATCGAAATGATCCGTCTGGTCGGCATTACCGAGCCCGAAAAGCGGATCAAACAGTACCCGCACGAACTGTCGGGCGGTATGCGCCAGCGTGTCATGATCGCCATGGCGCTGGCCTGCGAACCCGATATTCTGATTGCCGACGAGCCGACCACGGCTCTGGACGTGACCATTCAGGCCCAGATCCTCGACCTGATTAAGGATCTACAGAAACAACTGGGCATGTCGGTCATTCTGATTACCCATGACCTGGGTGTCGTCGCCGAGATGTGCGACGAGGTGATTGTCATGTACGCCGGCGAGATCTGCGAGCACGGCACGGCCGATGAGATCTTCTACAACCCCAAGCACGAGCATACCAAGGGAAGTCGGATCGTAGCCATGGCGTTCTGTGAGCCAAGGAGT
>JAZNSU010000091.1:0-2790 GCA_045591385.1 Eubacteriales bacterium | reverse complement strand
GAGCTGTCAGCGTCAGCTGACTGAGGGGATGGAAAACCGGCCTCCGCCCTGCCCCAACAAGGCTACTAGCCAATTCCATCCCCTCCGCCCCTACGGGGCACCTCCCCTTGTTCGCAAGGGGAGGTATCCTTGCCCCTTTCCGAATTCCCTCGGGTTACTTTATGCGCTTCCACATATACACGCTCAGATAGGGAGGCATATTGTTATGGGACTGCCCGCCGCCGGCACCGCTACTGCGCCCGTAATTGGCGTCCTCGGGTGCCGTACGCAGGGCATAGGGCAGGTCGGTATCGGGCACTGTAGTCCAGGTACGGACCTGATGCTCGGCATTATCCGTCCCGCTGTGAAACACACTGGCCAGCAGATAGTGCTTATGGTGAGGCATTTGCCCCTCTGTCAGCGCGACCCGCTCCTCGCCGCCCTGTTCTCCGACGGGGTGGGAAGACGATGCCGCCAGTAAAAAGACATTCTCCATGCGCTCCCACACCCCGCCGAACAGGATGGCGGGCGAACTCTCACTGATGCTCATATAAATACTGCCGATGGGATACACTCTGTCCACGAGCCGATTCTTTTGGAGCAAAGATAGGTCGTACTCCCGTTTGATGCGTTCGTAATCGGTCATCGTGCCGGCCCCCATGCTCCGTTTTTCCGAACCATGACCACCGCCGGCGAGCGTCCCACATACAGCAACCCTCGGTGCCAGGCGCCGTTCTTATACAGGTGGATATTGCCCAGCCCGTTCAGGGTTGCGGCATAGTCGCACCGTCCGATCCCCACCCATTGGGCGTCGAAGGTATGCAGGCGAAAGGTAACACTCCCCCCACGCCCCAGCTCACGGTACAGCGTTAGCAGTTCGGAGGCGTCAAGCGAAATGGGAGTACCCGAAGCATAGCCTTCTCGGATGAAAATGCGCTGTCCGCCCACAAACATCTCCAGTGTATAGTTAAAGTCATTCGAGGGCCGGCTATGGAAGACCACCACCCCCTCCTCCACGCCCTGTGGGCTGACAATGACCGACAAGATCTCGCCCTTGCGGGGGATTGCGGGCAAATCGAAGGATACGGCAGAAATACTACGCTCGGAAATGTAGGTATCGTCATACCCGGCCGAAAGGGTAAGAGAGCAAGATCCGTTCTCGTTATGGGCAACCCAAAACTCCTTCTCGAACACCACATGCTCGCCCACGTAATGGTAACCGCCTGAGGACCCGCCGCTCCATGAATGGCTGAGCGTCCCCCCCAAAGAGGCCGAGGCCGAGTCGTAACCGTACCCGACATTGGAATAGTCGCCATTGATGTTTCGGGTCAGTTTGATCATCACCACCGAGGTGTTGCTTGCCACGTCTTGACTGTTGAGTTTGGCATACAGCCGAATGGCTACCTTGCCGTTATACTGCGACAAAAAGGTATAGTAGTCCGATTCGGCCAACATCTGATAGGTATAGGTTAACGTAGCCATACCCTCACCTCTTAATACCAGATATAGATCTGACCGTCACTGCCGCCCGAAGGCGCCGAGGTGCCCGAGGAAATGCGGTCCTGCTTATTGTTGATAAGAATATCGATCACCGCACCGGTGGCATCGCTTAACGCCTCGACCGACTGCATAGCCTCATGCGCCAATCGATTTGCCTCACCCGCCGTCTGTTCTACCGCCGTTACCGACTCGTTGAGTTGGGGCACCATCACCCCGTTGAGATATTCCCCGATGGCTTGAGAGGCCTGGTCAAATTTGGCTTTAAGCGAATCGGCCGCCTCGGTCGGACTGTCGGGCAATTTGGATATGACGGCCAGATCAGCCGTTAATTTGCTTATATTCATATGCATTCCTCACTTTACATAGCGTATCAGCCCTGCCTGATAGCGCACCGCCGCCACGCCGAACCGACGGGTGGAGGAAAAACGCAAAGACAGGGTCAGGTAATCTTTGACATGCAGGGGCAGGCGCACCAAGTCCTGATCGGAGGTGGTAAAGGACAGGGTGGCAAAGTTCAGGCGGTTAAAGTCCAGCCCGCCCATATGGATGGTGCACAACTCCCGAGGCTTCCCGCCGTCGGCCACCGTTGACACCGTCACATCGGAATTGGCAATGCGCTTGAGCAGCGCCGCCGCCCCCACCCGTCCGGTACGCTTGCGCACCGTCGGATCCCCCGCACACCCGTCACGGGTGCAGAAATAACTCTCGATGGGCTCTCCCTCGTCATCGGCACCGTCCCATGTGCCTAAGCCTTGGCCTCGGCTCCAATACAGGGTCTCCCCGTTGCCGTAAAGCCCGTCCACGGGAGCGTCCCACACAAACCACTCGTATTCCCGCCGTCCGTCGATGCGGTAGGGTACACGGCCGTCGGCCAAAAAGAGCAGGCCATCAGCCAGCAGGCACAGATAACTGCCCCACACCGTCATCGCCTGCACCCGACGGGTGATCAGGGACGGGTCGATCAGCGTCGAGCGATGGCCGAAGCCACCCGCCAGCCCTTCCACGCCACGGGCCGACAGCCATACGATATCCCCCATAAAATTCACGGCATGGCCTTGACAGCCGACCGTGACCGCCAGATCGGTGCGGGGATAGATCCGACCCAGTTCATAGTCCAAACTCGGCTCGTGACGGCAGACCGACTGCTCGGTAAAGGCGTACAAACACCCCTCGCCCGCCGCCAAGGCCGTCACCTCACATTCCCCCTCCCGATACCAATCGGTATCGGCAAAGTAGGTGGGGTCGTCCAGTCGGCTGTGCCGCAACAGACCCCGCTCGGCCCCCGCCGCAAAGATGCGGTTGTCAAACACG
>JAZNSU010000090.1:0-3451 GCA_045591385.1 Eubacteriales bacterium | reverse complement strand
ACCGCTTGGCCCCCGACTTTTGGCGGCAAAAAACATCTGCTCATTGACAGCGGTGCCAATGTCGAGTGCTCGGCCGAATATCTGCATCAGTTTGCCATTATGGGCAGTATGTATATGAAATGTCTGTACGGGATGGAGGCTCCCCGTGTCGGTCTGCTTAACAACGGCACCGAAGACACCAAGGGTACCCCCCTGCAGGTCGAAGCCAACGCGCTGCTCAAGCAGGAAAACCGTATTTGCTATGTCGGCAATATCGAGGGTCGTGACGGATTGCTCGGCAATGTCGATGTGGTGGTTTCCGACGGTTTTTCGGGCAATGTTTATCTCAAAGCCTTGGAGGGTATGGGCAAGATGATCTCTAAGTCCCTCAAAGGAGTACTTTTTAAGAATCTTCGTACCAAACTGGGTACGCTGTTGATTGCCAAAGAGTTTAATCAGTTTAAGAAATCTCTCGATTATACCGAAGCCGGCGGGGCTCCGCTTTTGGGGGTATCGGGTATCGTAATCAAGGCGCACGGCTCGTCCAACGCCGTAGCCTTTAAGAACGCCATCCGGCAGGCAACGGAACTGCATCAGGCCGGTATTATCGGTCAATTATCCGAAATGATGATGCCCGCGGCTAAGAAGGAAAATTGAGGAAATTTGTTAATATTTTCGAAATAACTCTTGACAGAACGGCAATTTCAATTTATCATCTTTAATGAAATCAGCCAAATTATGGAGGAAGAAGAATTATGGTATTTGATAAAATTAAAGCCCTTATTGTGGAACAGTTTATGATCAGTGATCCCGATACGATCACGATGCAGACTTCTTTTGTTGACGATCTGGAAGCCGATTCGCTGGATATCGTAGAATTGATCATGGCCGTAGAAGAAGAGTTCGGCGTGCCTATCGACGATCAGGATGTCGACGGAGTAAAGACCATCGGCGATGTCGTCAATTACATTACTGAAAAGCAGGGCAACTGAGAATGACCCAATATCCCCTTATTATGAGGGGATATTGCCTTATCTTTGGGAAAGGTGTGAGAAGATGAATATCAGCGCGCTGGAAGAAAAAATCGGATATTGTTTTCAGGATAAGTCCTTGTTGCAACGGGCGCTTACCCATTCTTCTTATGTCAACGAGGCCAAAGAAGAGGGAACCGTGTCCAATGAACGGTTGGAATTTTTGGGTGACTCGGTGCTGGGTTTTATCTGCGCCGGTATGCTCTTTCTGGATCAGAATCGGTTTAATGAGGGAAGCCTGAGTAAATTGCGTGCCGCCTTGGTGTGCGAAGCGTCCCTTGCCAAGTTTGCCCTTAAGATTGATCTGGGGGAATATATCCGCTTTAGCCGCAGTGAGGAACTGTCGGACGGCGGTCACCGCCCCTCGGCTCTGGCCGATGCCTTTGAAGCCTTGATTGCCGCCATCTATCTGGACGGTGGGATCGAAGCGGCACGGGAGTTTATTTTACCTTATTTGGAACGGGGGTTGCCCGATGCCATTTCGGGGCGATTGTTTAAGGATGCCAAGACGATGCTGCAGGAGATCGTTCAGCAAAATCGGGGCGAGCATCTGACCTATCGTTTGCTTAAATCGGAGGGGCCGGATCACCGCAAAATATTTACCGTTGCCGTTCTGCTTAACAGTAATTGTATCGGCACGGGAACGGGGCGAAGCAAGAAAGAAGCCGAGCAAATGGCGGCCAATGAAGCGTTAAAATTGATGGGTTTATAAGAAAAAACGGGCTGTTTCTTCACTAAAAAGAGAAGAAACGGCCCTTTTTCCGTTCAAAAACCGTTCAAAAAAGCGAAAAAAACAGAATAAATATTGAAATTTCCTTTGTTTTTTGATATAATTTTTAATCAAATGCCTTAACAGAATTGAGGTTTATGCAAGAATGTTTCTGAAATCGTTACAAATGCAGGGATTCAAATCTTTCCCCGACAAAACGACCATCCATTTTAACAAAGGTATCACCGCCATCGTGGGGCCCAACGGAAGCGGCAAGAGCAATATTACCGATGCCGTGCGCTGGGTGCTGGGCGAAATGAGCTCGAAGATGTTGCGCGGCACCAAGATGGAAGATGTTGTGTTCGACGGTACGACCGGCCGCAAAGCCATGGGTTTTGCGGAAGTTTCGCTGACGCTGGATAACTCGGACAAGAGTCTGCCTATTGACTTTACCGAAGTTACCGTGACCCGTCGGTACTACCGTTCGGGCGAGAGTGAATATATGATCAACCGCAGCCCTGTCCGCCTTAAGGATATTCATGAATTGCTTATGGATACCGGTCTGGGGCGCGACGGCTATTCGATTATCGGACAAGGTAAAATTTCGGATATTCTGGCATCTAAGAGTGATGAGCGCCGCCAGATCTTTGAAGAGGCGGCGGGTATTTCCAAGTACCGCTATCGCAAACAGGAAACCGAGCGCAAACTGGAGCAGACCGAGGAAAACCTGATTCGTTTGCGTGACATCGTTGCCGAACTGGAATCTCGTGTCGGTCCGCTGGAAAAACAGGCGGAAACGGCGCGGGAATATCTGCGTTTGCGGGACGAAAAGAAAGGGCTGGAAGTCAGCCTCTGGTTGGGGAATATTGATAATATCAAGGTTAATAAAGAGAAGATCGAGCAGGACTGCATCACCGGTCGTGCTGATTTGGATCATATTGAGCAAAAGATGGCTTTGCAGGATAAGGAATCGGAAGAGATCTATCTGGCGGCTCAGCAGGCAACCCAAGCCATTGATTTCCTGCGCGGCGAGATCGTTTCGCTTAACGAACAGGCGGCGGCTAAGGAGAATGAAATTTCTTTGATCCGCAGTGATATGGAACACAACGGCGAATTGATCGCCCGTTTGCAAGCTGAGATCGATGAAGACGATGAAAAGATGAAGAGTTTTGACGAAACGATTGCGGGACGTCAATCTCAGATCAATGCCCTGCAAGCCGATTTAACCAAGGAACAAGAGCAGTTGAGCGCTCTTAACGATACCAATTCGGCCATTCACGGCGAGGAATCTCAGGTGGAAGAACGTATCAATACCCTCAATGCCGAGATACTGGAATTGTCGGAACGTTTGACCGATGCCAAGATCAAGATCGGTTTTGCCGAAAGCAACTGTGCGGTACTCAATCAGAACTTTGAAAGACTGAGTGAGCAGTTGACGCAGGCCAAGAATGAACAGGCCGAGATCGAGGGACAGGTTAAGGAAAAGGAAGAGGAGATTGCCAAGACCTGCGAAGTCATCAACGGTTTGAGCAACACGGTCAGCGGCTATGAAATGCGCATCAACGCCCTGCAGTTGCGGGTGGAGAAGCAAGAAAAGATTAAACTGGAACTGGAAAACAACATCAATGCCAAGAAACTGCGTTTGACCACGCTATTGGATATGCAGAACCATTTTGACGGGTATCATGACAGTGTAAAACGTGTTATGCAAGCCTCGTCCCGTCAGCAGTTG
>JAZNSU010000089.1:0-1755 GCA_045591385.1 Eubacteriales bacterium | reverse complement strand
CTTTGGTACGGCTACGGCTAACACCTTCGATCTTTTGCGTCAAAGAGGAGAAAACATTCCCTTCTCGGTTATGATGTATGATAGATCGGACAGGGATCGGGATGACTATCTGGATAATGCCAAGGATATAAACGGCAACGCTTTGATCGGGCGTAACACGCACACCAATAACGGAGATGCTGTTGAGTATGCGGTGACCGATCTGACCTTTGAGATGGAGCGTGCGGTTTTGGCTCCGGCCTCGATGCTGACCAATCCGGCCGATTACGGCAAGTATCTGCTGGTTTATTTTAACAATAAACCGAAAGATCTGACTGATATTAACAGTAAGATCGGCTTCCGTATTCAGGCTTTGGATGAAAACGGTGGCGACATGCCACAAACGAAGATCAACAATAAGAACCGTGGTTTTGAGGCAGCCGGTGTGGTGGAAACGGCAGAAAATGTCGGTAAATATTATGCCGGAGCGACACAGCCGTTGTTGGTTCGGTATGAGGCGACTGATCTCACGCTGAAAGACTGGATGGATGCCGGAGCTAAGCAGTTCAAAGTACGTCTTTATGAAAAGGTTGTAGACGATAACAAGAACACCATTGCCGGATTTACCAGTGTAGACGGTTTGGGGTTGACGGCCAATGAGACGGCTACGGTATATTTGAATGCGCCCGGCACGAAGGTGAAAGCGACAGCGCTTTTCGAAGTGAAAACGGCGTTTACGATGGATACCGTTGAAAAGATGGATGCGAAGACGCTTCACGTGCAGTTTTCCGATGCGGTCGAAGGGCTGAGCGGATATACGCATGATCAGGTAAAGAACGATACGGTGGATATCAATCTGCGTATTGTCAATGCCAAGGATGCGCTTCAGCGGCGGGATGCAACAAATGTTGACGGTACGATTGCCGGCAGCGGCAACACGGGCAACCATTATCAATGGAAGGCTTCGGGTATCGAAGCGGCCGATGATAAAGGATTGGTGAAGGTGACTTTCCCGTCCAATAGCATTGCCAACGCCGAGAAGGCTTTGGAGGAATTGGAGAAGAATTTCCCCGGGCAGTATTTCTTAAAATTGTGCATTGAAGAAGCATCGATTGTCAACGGTGGCCCGATTGAGCGGCAGGGGAACGGATTTTTGGACGGATTCACCGCCAAAGCAACCGGTCAGCCGTTAATGGGGACGATGGCAAACGCCGTTTATGTGGCGTTGACTAAGAAGGTAGAGCCTTTTACCTTGGTTAAGGTAGAGGAGATGCCGGCATCGGATGCGACAGCAGCCGGTCTGCCGACAGGTCAGACGGTGCGGGTGCACTTTAGCGGCACGCCCAGTGCTGAGGCTTTGGCGCTTGTTGGCAAAGCCAGTGATGCGGCGATCCATATTCGCATTCAGGCTACCGGTGAGGGCCTTGGAAATAAGGATATGGGCGGTGAGATTGTGGCATCTTCGGGTAATACGATTACCGTTACCTTTGGCAATGATTCGACCAATAATTTCCCGGCCATGCGTGCCGCCGGATACGATACGTTTACCCTTACCATTCGTGAGAACAGTACTGGTACCTCGAGTGATTTGGGCTTCATCAACGGCTTTGCCGACATGGAAGGCATACTGCTGACGGCGGTTGCAGATCCTAAACGGCCGACCAGAGATGAGATCTCGACTGCGATTGCGTTAGATCCTTCCTCCGATAAGAAGCCGTTTAAAGTCGGAGGCCAAGCGGTCTTAGGAAGACAAATAAGGCAGTCAACTCCTTTGGG
>JAZNSU010000088.1:0-4268 GCA_045591385.1 Eubacteriales bacterium | reverse complement strand
GATCGGGTATTTTGCGGTAAGTGTTTCGACGGCCATTTTACCCTTTGCGCTGGCCTTTGCGGGCGGTACGATGTTGTATGTGGTAAGTGATGAGATGATTCCCGAGACGCATGCGCACGGACATGAGCGGGGCGCGACCTACGCCTTATTGGTGGGCTTTTGCGTGATACTGATCAGCGATGTACTGTTAGGATAAGAGGAAAATATGAACATTGTAGTGTTGGATAAGGATACCTTAGGCGAGGATATTGATCTGTCGGCTTTGGCGGCGGTGGGGACGCTTACCGTGTACGGGAACACCGCGCCCGAACAGGTAAAGGAACGCCTGCAGGATGCCGATGTGGCGGTGCTCAACAAGATCAAACTGCATGAAAAGAATTTGACGGACACTAAGGTTCGACTGATTTGTGTAGCGGCGACGGGGTATGATAACATCGACACCGATTACTGCCGCCGTGCGGGTGTGGCGTTGTGCAATGTGCCTGGGTATTCGACCGATAGCGTGGCACAGTTAACGCTGGCCATGGCGCTGAGTCTGGCGACCCGCCTTAGGGAATATACCGAATATGTCAACGACGGGCGGTACACCGCTTCGGGTGTGGCCAATAAATTGACGCCTGTATTCCATGAACTGATGGGCAAGACGTGGGGCGTGGTCGGCGGAGGCGGCATTGGCCGTCGGGTAGCAAGGCTGGCGCAGGCATTCGGGTGTAGAGTGTTAATGTGCCGACAGGCTAAGGAAACGGAATTTGAAGCGGCCGACATCGATCGGCTTTGCTTGGAATCGGACATCCTCTCCTTACATTGTCCCTTGACCGAGCAGACGAGAGGGATGCTCAGTGCTGAGCGGATTGCCGTCATGAAAAAGGGAGCAATGGTGATCAATACGGCGCGTGGGGCGGTTACCGACGAGGCGGCGCTGGCGCAGGCGGTGCGTGATGGACGGATCGCCTTGGGGTGTGATGTCTACTCAGTGGAGCCGTTCGGCGAGAGCCATCCGTTTTATGCGTTGCGGGGATTGCCACAGATTTGTCTGACGCCGCACATGGCGTGGGGTGCTTATGAAGCGCGGATGCGCTGTATGGAGGAGATTGCACAAAACATAGAAAGTTTTTACAAGAAAGAGGAACGCAACCGAATCGTGTAAAGGAGGAATCATATGAAGATTCTAAAGATCGATCCGTATCTGATGCCGCATCGGGCGGCGTTGGAAGAACGAGTGTCCGACTATCAAGACAAGCGCCGCCAACTGGCGGGGGACGGGCGGTTGTCCGATTTTGCCAACGGATACCGCTATTTCGGCATTCATCCCGATGGTGCGGGGTGGGTGTACCGCGAGTGGGCGCCTGCCGCCGATGCCATGTATCTGACGGGGGATTTTAACGGTTGGGATACGTCGGCCTGTCCCATGAAACGCAAGGATAACGGGGTGTGGGAAGTGTATGTACCGCACCTGACGATGGGGCAGCATATTCAAGCGATCGTGTGGCACAAGGGCGAGATGTTGCGCCGTGTGCCGTCCTACGCCACCCGCGTATTGCAAGACCCGAACACCCATGAATGGTGCGCGGTGGTGGATGATGTGCTCGTCGATGGGTTTGCCTGGACCGATGACGGGTTTAAGCCAACAACCAAGCCCTGCATTTACGAGTGTCATATCGGCATGGCGCAGGAAGAGGGCAAGGTTGGGTCTTATACGGAGTTTCGGCAAAACGTTTTGCCCCGCATTAAGAAACTGGGCTACAACACCATTCAGATCATGGCTATCATGGAGCATCCGTATTACGGTTCGTTTGGCTATCAGGTGTCGAATTTCTATGCGGCATCTTCCCGTTACGGAACGGCGCAGGAACTCAAAGCCCTGATCAACGAGGCGCACGCGAAGGGTATTACGGTGCTTTTGGATGTGGTACATTCTCATGCGGTCAAGAACACCAATGAGGGGCTCAATCAATTTGATGGCACCGAGTACCAGTATTTCCATGAGGGTGGTCGAGGGTATCATCCGGCGTGGGATACGAAGCTCTTTAACTATAACAAGAACGAGGTTTTGCACTTTCTGCTTTCCAACCTCAAGTACTGGATGGAGATCTTCCATTTTGACGGATTTCGGTTTGACGGGGTGACCTCGATGCTCTACCATGATCATGGATTGGGGAGCGCTTTTGTCAATTATGATATGTACTTTTCGGGGAACACCGACCGCGAGGCGGTGACCTATCTGATGCTGGCTAATGAGTTGGTTCATGAAGTTAATCCGCAGGCCATTACGGTGGCAGAGGATATGTCGGGTATGCCCGGCATGGCGTTGCCCATCAAAGATGGCGGGCTTGGTTTTGACTATCGCCTGTCGATGGGCGTGCCTGATTTGTGGATCAAATTTCTCAAAGAATACAGCGACGAGGATTGGGATATGTACAAATTGTGGTATGAGTTGACCTCTTGCCGTCCCAAAGAAAAGAGTATCGGCTACTGCGAGTCGCACGATCAGGCATTGGTGGGGGACAAGACCATTATGTTCCGTCTATGCGATGCCGAGATGTACTGGCACATGGATAAGGCGTCCGATTCGCCTGTCATTGCGCGGGGTATTGCGCTGCACAAAATGATACGGTTACTGACGTCCACCGTGGTGGGCGAGGGGTATCTCAATTTCATGGGTAATGAGTTTGGACATCCCGAATGGATTGATTTTCCCCGTGAGGGCAATGGGTGGAGTTATCACTATTGCCGACGGCAATGGAGTCTGGCCGATCACAGTGCCTTGCGCTACGGGGCATTGCGTAGTTTTGATATGGCTATGATCAAACTGCTCAAACGGGACCCGATCTTCAAAAATCGTGCCAAGAGCCAATGGATCCATCAAGCGGACAAGGTGCTCATTTACAGCAAAAAAAGTACAGTATTTGCCTTTAATTTTCACCCCAGCGCTTCTTTTGAGAACTATTTTGTGCCGGTGGAAGAAGAGGGAAAATATCGGGTGCGGCTGACGACCGATGATCCAACCTTTGACGGGTTTGGTCGGGTAGATATGGCGTACTGCTACAAGGCCGGCAAGACGGCCGACGGACGCTTGGGATTTTTCTGTTATCTGCCTGCCCGTTGCGCCATTGTATTCGAAAAGGAGAAGTCGCTCAAGTGAGCGACTTCTTTTTTTGGGACGAATTGGACTTGACGAATAGATGGGGCGGGGCTATAATAGATTGTAATGTGTGAGGTGACAGCATGGGTTTTGCAGAATTGTTTTTGATTGCCGTGGGATTGAGTGCCGATGCCTTTGCGGTTTCGATCTGTAAGGGCGTTTGCCAGAGTCGGGCAAGTATCGGGAAGATGGCGATTGTCGGGGCGTGGTTCGGTGTCTTTCAGGCGCTCATGCCGATGCTCGGTTTCTTTTTGGGTACGGCATTTCGGGATTACATAACCGCGTTTGACCATTGGATCGCCTTTGCTCTTCTCGGATTTATCGGCGGCAAGATGATCTTTGACTCGTTTGGTCCGCCTGAGGGCGGCGATTGTTCTCTTAAGGTGTGGGACATGTTTCTGGCAGCGGTGGCCACCAGCATTGATGCGCTGGCGGTGGGCGTTACTTTTTCTATGTTATTGAACACAGCCGAGATGTTCGGCGCTATTGGGTTGATCGGGATCACCACCTTTATCCTGTCGGCGATCGGGGTTAAGATTGGTTCGGCGTTCGGGGATAAGTTCTCCGGCAAGGCGCAGTTGATCGGCGGTGCGATTCTGGTATTGATTGGATTGAAAATTTTGCTGGAACATTTAGGTGTTATCGGCTTTTAAGGAGAAAAAGAATGGAACTGAAAAATCGTAAAGTCGCTGTACTGGGCGACAGTATCACCGAGGGTTTGGGGACGAGCGGTCCCGATGCGCTGTACCATGCTATTTTGGCTAAGAAATACAACTGGGATCTGTATGTGGACGGCATTTCGGGGACTCGCATTGCGCCTCAACATGTGCCGTATTCCACGCCGAGTTTTGATCAAGATTTTATTTCCCGTATCGATGCCATGCCGACGGATGCCGAGATCGTTGTCTTTTTCGGCGGCACCAATGACTTTGGGCATGGCGATGCGCCATTTGGACAATGGGGGGATACCTCGCCTGAGACATTCTGCGGGGCTTGTTTTACCTTTATGAAAGGGCTGGTAGAGCACAATCCCGATGCGGTGCATGTCATCATGACTCCGTTACACCGAAAAAGCGAGGACAATGTGGCCGGTGATTGCAAACCATTGCCGGTAGGAAGTCGGAGG
>JAZNSU010000087.1:0-11626 GCA_045591385.1 Eubacteriales bacterium | reverse complement strand
CCCATTGTTGGCGCTGCGATACGCCCCTGCTTTACTACGCGCGTGAGAGCTGGTTTATCAAGATGACGGCGGTGCGAGAAAATCTGATCCGCAACAACAATACCATCAACTGGATTCCCGAAAGCATTGGTAAAGGCCGTTTCGGCGACTGGCTGGAGAATGTGCAGGACTGGGGCTTGTCGAGAAACCGCTATTGGGGTACGCCGCTCAATATCTGGCAGTGCGCTTGTGGGCATCATCATGCCATCGGTTCGATTGCTGAACTGAAGGAAATGAGCAACAACTGTCCCGATGACATTGAGTTGCACCGTCCGTATGTCGATGCGGTGACCATCACCTGCCCTGAGTGCGGCGGCGAGATGCACCGTGTGCCTGAGGTGATCGACTGCTGGTTTGACTCGGGTGCGATGCCTTTTGCTCAGCATCATTATCCGTTTGAGAATCATGATAAATTCGAGGCGCAGTTCCCTGCCGACTTCATTTCCGAGGCGGTCGACCAGACCCGCGGATGGTTCTATTCCTTGCTTGCCATTTCTACCCTGCTCTTTGATAAGGCGCCCTATCGCAACGTTATCGTGCTGGGGCACGTACAGGATGAAAACGGACAGAAGATGAGCAAGTCCAAGGGCAATGCGGTGGAGCCGATGGAGGCGCTTCATACCTACGGTGCCGATGCCATTCGTTGGTATTTCTATGTGAACTCGGCGCCCTGGCTGCCTAATCGTTTCCACGGCAAGGCGGTGACCGAGGGGCAGCGTAAGTTCCTCTCGACGCTTTGGAATACCTATGCGTTCTACGTATTGTATGCCGATATTGACGGGTTTGACCCGACCAAGCATGATCTGAAGTCCTGCAAACTCAGTGTTATGGATAAGTGGATTCTCTCCCGCCTTAACACGACAGTGGCGGCGGCCGATGATCACATGGCCAACTACCGTATCCCCGAAACGGGGCGTGTGCTGTCCGACTTTGTGGATGAGTTGTCTAACTGGTACGTGCGCCGTTGCCGTGAGCGGTTCTGGGTGCAGGGCGAGACTGACGATAAGACGGCGGCCTATATGACGCTGTGGACGGCCCTGACGGTGTTTGCCAAGACGGCCGCTCCGCTGATCCCGTTCATGACCGAGGAGATTTATCAGAATTTGGTTATCTCGGTGGATAAAAACGCCCCCGAAAGCGTGCATTTGTGCGCCTATCCCGAAGCCGATACGGCCATGATCGATACCGATTTGGAAGAGGCGATGAAACAGGTACTGCTGGCCGTTACCCTGGGGCGTGCTGCCCGTAACGATGCGGCCATCAAGAATCGTCAGCCCTTACGCCGTATGTATATCAGCGGGGATAAGGCGATCGACGACGTCTATTGCGAGATCATCCGTGAGGAGCTCAACATCAAGGAAGTGGAATTTGTTTCGGATGCTTCTTCTTTCCTGTCCTACACCTTCAAGCCGCAGTTGCGTCTGCTTGGCAAGAAGCTGGGCAGTAAGCTGGGCGCCGTTCGTCAGGCGCTGGCCGACGGGGATGGCAACGCCATGAAGAAGCAGCTCGACGATACCGGTTTTGTAACTCTGGTTATCGACGGCGAGGAGATCAAGCTGGAGGCTGAGGAACTGCTCATCGAAACGGCTCGCAAAGAGGGCTACGCTTCCCAGAGCGATTACGGGGTGACTGTGGCGCTGGACGTTAACCTCGACGAGGAACTGATCGAGGAAGGCTTTGTGCGTGAGATCATTTCCAAGGTGCAGTCGATGCGTAAGGATTCCGGCTTTGAGGTGACCGATCATATCGAATTGGCGGTGGCCGGCAACGAGAAGATCGAAGCCATCGTTAAGCGCAATGCCGACACCATCTGCGGCGACGTGCTGGCCGATGCGGTGGCCTACACGGTGGACGATTCGGCTAAGGAATGGGATATCAACGGCGAAAAGGCCAAGATCTCCGTTAAAGTTATGTAAAAAGAAAGTGGATGCCTTATTCGGCATCCACTTTTTCTTGGCTGATGACTTTCTTCTGCCATGTTTTCTTCCCGCATTGGGGACATTTCATGTGGCGGGTGCGGCCCATGTGCGGGGCCAAAAATACGCTTTTGTAATCGGGAACGTAGCGGTGTCTGCATGCCTTGCACTCATAATACCCTGCGGTTTGCTCCATTCGTAAGGCATAGAAGCAACCGGCCAAGAATAAAGCAAAGCTCAGCAAAACAAGAGCGCCTCTCAGCCAGCCCTCCATTGGCACAAAAGAGGCAACAAATATCAAGGCCAAAAGAACTACCGTTGCCGTAATGCCTACGAACACCTCGGCAGACAACAATCTTTTATCGGCCTGTTCTTTCTGTTTCATCATCTCAAGCAAATGATTTTCTAAGTCTTTGTTGTAATTTTCCATAGGTATTTCCTCTCCGCTCAATAATTCGGTTACGCTGATGCCGAGGATATGACACAGATCGATCATGATCGATGCGTCGGGCAGAGATTTTCCCGTTTCCCATTTGGATACGGCTCGGTCGGTGATGTTCAGTTTTTCGGCCAGCTGCATTTGGGTGAGATTTTGCCCTTTTCGGCGCTCGGCTATAAAGGTTCCGATCTTCATTTGGTTCATGGGTGGTTCTCCTTTCGGTATCAGTATAGCCAAGGAAAAGCGAAAAATCTACACACCGTTGGTTGAGTGGGGATTACAGGTGGCAAAGCAGATCGAGCGGGGTGTCGATGATGGCGAGGGCGGCGGCCGCTTCCAGTTCCCGGTGGGAGCCGTAGCCGTAGGTGACGCCGACGGCGGGTAGGCCAACCTGTTTGGCGCCTAAGATATCATGCTCCCGATCGCCCACCATGAGTACGGTGTTTCTGTCGGGATCGCCTAAGCGATGCAGGCAGTAGCGGATGACATCGGCCTTTTTGATGCGGGTGCCTTCCAAATTTGAGCCGGCGATGACGGTGAAATATTGTGACAGATCAAAATGGTCGGCAATTTTTTCGGCAAAGATTTCGGGCTTAGAGGTGGCGATGGCTACGGTGCATCCTCTGTCTTTGAGGGCGGAGAGCAATTCGGGAATGCCATTGTAAACGACATTTTCAAAAATGCCGTGGGGACGGTAGTATTCGCGGTAGTATTCTACCGCCTGGTTGCCCTGCTCCTCGCTGACGTACCAGTTGACGAAACAGTCGCGTAGCGGCGGGCCGATAAACTTATTCAGTTCCTCGCGGGGCGGCGGGGTGATGCCGAACTTTTTCAGGGCGTAGGCCACCGAGTTGGTGATGCCTTCGCCGTTGTCGGTCAGCGTGCCGTCAAGATCAAATAAAATGGTGGAAAATCGGCTCATAATGCCTCCAAAAATGAAATGATTTCCTATATTATATGCAAAGGCAAAAAAATTGTCAATTCAGGGTTAAAAATTTTAAAAATTTCTCTTGCACTATGGGTGCGATTGTGCTATAATATGCCAAACACGTAGAAATGGAACAGTATGCGCTCCCCTTTTGCAAAGAGAATTGCCGGTTGGTGCAAGGCATGAAAAGGATGTGCTGAAACTCGCCATGGAGTGGCCGCCAGGAAATGGGCGGACGGGTGCTCCCGACACAGGGCTCAGGAGGTGTTGGCCTCTAAAGGGCATCCCGCAAGGGGTGAAAAAGAGTGGTACCGCGGAAGAAGTGCTCTTTCGTCTCTTTGTCCGATGGGAGAAGAGACGGGGGAGATTTTTTTATTTTTACCCCCGCGCAAGGAGGAATCTATGAATCAACCCAAAACAATGACAGGATCGCAGATCGTAATTGAAACGCTGATCGAGCAAGGCGTGACCGACGTGTTCGGCTACCCCGGCGGTCTGGTGCTCAACATCTACGATGAACTATACAAGGCGGGCGACCGTATCAACCATGTGCTGACTGCCCATGAGCAGGGCGCGTCCCATGCGGCTGACGGCTATTCCCGTGCCACCGGTAAGGTGGGAGTGGTGATTGCCACCTCCGGCCCCGGTGCTACCAATTTGGTTACGGGTATCGCTACCGCCATGCTCGACTCGGTGCCGATGGTCGCCATCACCGGCAACGTGCCCACATCTCTGATCGGCAAGGACGGATTCCAAGAAATTAACATTACCGGCGTGACCCTGCCCATTACCAAGCACAACTATTTTGTGCAGGATGTTGCCGAATTGGCCGATACCATCCGTGAGGCTTTCCGCATTGCCAAGTCGGGACGCCCCGGTCCGGTACTGATCGACATTCCGAAAGACGTTCAAATCGACACTTGTGAATATGTTGCAGGTGAGGTGGTCGCGCCGTTTCCTGAGAAAGAGGCGGACGATGCCGATATCGACCGTGCGGTGGAACTGCTCAATGCCGCCAAGCGCCCCTATATCTACATTGGCGGCGGCGCGGCGGGCGCCGGCATGACCGAGGCCATCAAGGCCTTGGCCGAGAAGATCGACGGCTATATCGGGTGTACCTTTATGGGACTTTCGGCGTTGCCCAATTCTTACGAGCGGTTTTTGGGGATGCAGGGCATGCACGGACATTACGCCTCCTCGATGGCCAATAAAGAGGCTGACTTGGTGCTAGGCGTGGGCGTGCGATTCAGCGACCGTGCGACCGGCAACACCGCCAAATATTGCCGCAACGCTAAGATCATTCAACTGGATACCGATCTCTCGGAGATCAACAAAAATATCAAGGTAGATATCGGTATTATCGGCAATATCGTATCCTCGTTCACCCGTATTTTGGAGCGATGCGCCAAGACAGAGCATCCCGAATGGCGGGAGTTGGTTGAGGGGCTGAAAGCCGAGGAGAAGCGGATTGAGCGTGAGGCCGATGCCAAGGCAGCCAAGGAAACGATCACTCCGAAAAAGGCATTTGATGTGATCAATGCCATCAAGGATCCGTCGACGATTGTTGCGACCGATGTGGGACAGCATCAGATGTGGACGGCGCAGTATGTGGACTTTGAGCAGCCCCGTCGTTTTGCCTCGTCGGGCGGGTTGGGTACGATGGGCTTTGGCTTGGGTGCCGCGATCGGGGCGCAAGTGGCCTCGAATGACCGCGTGGTGCTCATCACGGGCGACGGCTCGTTTGGTATGAATCTCAACGAGATGGCCACCGCCGTGACCTACAATCTACCCATTACGGTGGTGCTGATGAATAACGGCGTGCTGGGTATGGTACGACAATGGCAGACCCTGTTCTTCGGCAAGCGGTATTCCAACACGGTGCTGGAGAGAAAGACCGATTTTGTCAAACTGTCCGAGGCGTTTGGGGCAAAAGCCTGTGTAGCCGAGACGATGGCTGAGTTTGAAGCGGCCTTTGCCGAGGCGATGAAACATGACGGCCCCTATTTGATTGATGCTCGTATCGATAAAGATGAATTTGTTTTGCCGATGCTGCCGCCGGGTGGCTCGATCGACGATATTATCGTGGCCAAGGAGGAAGAATGATGAAGCGTTTTGTCATTGCCGTGTATGTAGAGAACAAATACGGTGTACTGGCTCGGGTATCGGGCATGTTTATGCGTAAAGGCTTTAACATTGATGCGCTGACGGTTGGTACAACCGATGATCCGGATTATTCGCGTATTACCATTACCTTGAATGGTGACGAGTATGCCAGAGAGCAGTTGATCAACCAGTTAAAGAAACTCCATAACGTACATAAGGTAAAACTCTTAGAGAGTGACAGCCGAGTGGAGCGGGAGTTAATGCTTATTAAGGTAGGAAATGTGGGGAACAACCGCGCCGAGGTGATGGCGGCGACTGAGATCTACCGCGCCAAGATCATTGATTACAATACCGACACCATTTGCGTGGAGGTGACGGGCGAGCCCAAGAAGATCGATGCCTTTGTTGAGGTAATGAAGCCGCTGGGTATAGTGGAAATGTGCCGTACCGGCGTAGTGGCTATGGAACGCGGCGCCAATATTATGCAAAAATAAATTTGTTTTCAAATAAAAGGAGAAAAGAATCATGCAGAACATTTATTATCAACAGGATTGTAACTTAGCAAAGTTGAACGGAAAGACGGTTGCTATCATCGGCTACGGCTCGCAGGGTCATGCCCATGCCCTCAACCTCAAAGAGTCGGGCGTGAACGTGATTGTCGGTCTGTACGAAGGCTCCAAGAGCTGGGCCAAGGCGGAAAAGGCCGGACTGAAAGTTATGACTTCGGCTGATGCCGCCAAGGCTGCCGACATGATCATGATCCTCATCAACGATGAGAAGCAGGCCAAACTCTACAAAGAGTCCATTGAGCCCAACCTGACCGAGGGCAAGACGTTGGCGTTTGCTCACGGCTTTAACATTCATTTCGGTTGCATTCAGCCCCCGGCTAACGTAAACGTGGTTATGATCGCCCCCAAGGGACCCGGTCACACCGTGCGCAGCGAGTATCAGGCGGGCAAGGGTGTTCCTTGTCTGGTTGCGGTACATCAGGATGCGACGGGTGATGCGCTGGAGATCGCGCTGGCCTATGCGCTGGGCATCGGCGGTGCCCGTGCCGGTGTACTGGAGACCACCTTCCGTACCGAGACCGAGACCGACCTGTTCGGTGAGCAGGCGGTGCTGTGCGGCGGCGTTTGCGCCCTGATGCAGGCCGGTTTTGAAACGCTGGTGGAGGCCGGCTACGATGCCAGAAACGCTTATTTTGAATGTATTCATGAAATGAAACTGATCGTAGACCTGATCTACCAGAGCGGTTTTGAGGGGATGCGCTATTCCATTTCCAACACCGCCGAATATGGCGACTATATCACCGGCCCGAAAGTCATCACCGCCGAGACTAAAAAGGCGATGAAGAAGATTTTGGCCGATATTCAGGACGGCTCCTTTGCCAAAGACTTCCTGCTGGATATGTCCGATGCCGGTTCTCAGGTGCACTTCAATGCCATGCGTAAGATTGCTGCTGAACATCCGTCCGAGGTGGTCGGCAAGGAGATCCGCAAGCTGTACAGCTGGAGCGACGAGGATAAACTCATCAACAACTAATCGGAGAATATCATGATTAAAGATACGATTGTAGACGGTTTCCACAATGCGCCCCACCGCTCCCTCTATCATGCTCTTGGTTTGACCAAAGAGGAGCAGGCTCGGCCGCTGATCGGTATCGTCAGTTCCTACAACGAAATCGTGCCGGGGCACATCAATCTCGATAAGATTGCCGATGCGGTTAAGGTCGGCGTGGCCATGGCGGGTGGTACGCCCATTGTATTCCCTGCCATTACCGTGTGTGACGGCATTGCCATGGGGCATACCGGCATGAAATACTCCCTTATTACCCGTGACCTGATTGCCGACTCGACCGAGGCGATGGTGATGGCGCATGGGTTTGACGGGTTGGTTATGATTCCTAATTGCGACAAGAACGTGCCGGGACTGCTCATGGCGGCGGCGAGACTCAATATCCCCACCGTCTTTGTCAGCGGCGGGCCGATGCTGGCCGGTCGCATGAACGGCAAGAAGACCAGCTTGTCGAGCATGTTCGAGGCGGTCGGCGCTTTCCGTGCCGGCAAGATCGACGAGGAGAAGCTGTGCGAGTGGGAAGAAAACACCTGCCCGTCCTGCGGTTCCTGCTCGGGGATGTATACCGCCAACTCCATGAACTGCCTGACCGAGGTGTTGGGTATGGGATTGCGGGGCAACGGCACCATTCCTGCCGTTTACTCGGCTCGCATTGAACTGGCCAAGCACGCCGGCATGAAGATTATGGAACTGGTGGAAAAGAATATTCGTCCCCGTGATATCATGACCCCTGCCGCCTTCCGCAACGCGCTCACGGCCGATATGGCGCTGGGTTGTTCGACAAACTCCATGCTTCATCTGCCTGCCATTGCCAACGAATGCGGCGTGAATATCAACCTCGATATGGCCAACGAGATCAGCGAAAAGACCCCCAACCTCTGCCATTTGGCGCCGGCGGGTCCGACCTATATGGAAGACCTTAATCAGGCGGGCGGTGTGTATGCCGTTCTTAATGAGTTGGCTGGGCTTGGTCTGCTTGACACCTCAGTCATGACCGCAACGGGACAGACGATGGCCGAGAACATCAAGGGCGTGGTCAACCGCGATCCTGAGGTCATTCGCAAGCCCGAAAATGCCTTTAGCCAAACGGGAGGTATTGCCGTACTGCGCGGCAACTTAGCTCCCAACGGTTGCGTGGTCAAGCGTTCGGCGGTAGCCAAGGAAATGCTGGTGCATGAGGGACCGGCTAAGGTCTTTAACAGCGAAGAAGAGTGTATTGCCGCCATTTACGCCGGCAAGATCGTGAAGGGTGACGTGGTGGTGATCCGCTACGAAGGTCCTGCGGGCGGTCCCGGTATGCGGGAGATGCTCTCCCCCACCTCGGCCATTGCCGGTATGGGACTGGATAAAGATGTGGCGCTCATTACCGACGGGCGTTTTTCGGGTGCGACCCGCGGGGCTTCCATCGGGCACGTATCGCCCGAAGCGGTGAGCGGCGGCTTGATCGCTTATGTTAAGGACGGCGATATCATTTCGATTAATATTCCCGAATATCGCATCGAACTGAAGGTCGATGATGCCGAGATCGAGGTACGCAAGAAAGAGATGCCGATTTTGAGAAAGACCAATCTCAAAGGGTGTCTGGCTCGCTATGCTTCGCAGGTGAGTTCGGCCGATCGCGGTGCGATCATCAACCAATTTGAGGACTGAATATGACCGATCAACAACGACGGGACTTAGCGGCCGAGGTAGCGGCGCTGTCCCTCTTTCGGGGATTGCTTGAGCAACCCGAACTGAAAGCGTTGCTTGCCTTTTTAAGCAGTAACGGGGCACCGCATGAACGCATGGGGCTTTACGGACAATTTGTGCATACGCTTGGACGGCATAACGGTTCCTTTTCCGATTATCTGCGCCGTGCCGCGGCGGAGGATGAGAATGCCTATATTTGCAACATGGCGAAAGGTCGAGCGGTTTCCGATAGCCTCAAAGCCAATGCTGAGGCAGAACTGCGGCTCTTTTCCCGCTTGACGGAACTGACACCGCAGGGCTTGTGTGAGTCGATCGTACATGGATATTTGCCCGTTTTTGACAATGAGCCGACCGATTTTGTGACCGAATACCATCAGCGCATTGCGCAACTGAATCGGTACGGATTTGGCATTTTTGCCGCGGCGGGTATGTTCCGTGTGGAAGATAAGACGATTGTGCCTGTCGAAGAACCCGATCGGGTGGGGATGGACTCCTTTGTCGGTTATGACGAGGAGCGCCGCAAGGTGCTGGAAAACACCCGTGCGCTCATTGAGGGGCGTCCGGCCGCCAATGTTTTGTTGTGCGGCGATGCGGGAACGGGAAAATCGTCTACCGTTAAGGCCTGTGCCAATTATTTTTACGATCAAGGGTTGCGCCTGATCGAGATCCGCAAGGATCAGCTGTTCTCCCTATCTCACGTGATGGGGCGCATTGCGGGCAATCCGCTTAAATTTATCATCTTTATTGATGATCTGTCTTTTAATAAGAATGACGATTGTTTCAGCATGCTCAAAGCCGCTCTGGAAGGGTCGGCGGGAGCCAAGGCAGACAATGCCGTTATTTATGCGACGTCCAACCGCCGCCACATTGTCAAGGAGAAATTCTCCGAGCGGGGGCACGAGGACGACGTGCATCATT
The DNA here is from genome assembly GCA_045591385.1 of Eubacteriales bacterium. Classification (GTDB taxonomy): domain Bacteria; phylum Bacillota; class Clostridia; order Oscillospirales; family UMGS1783; genus CAKSHC01. The sequence goes on along the minus strand of JAZNSU010000087.1, from coordinate 2,019 downwards.
CGGATACGGTGCAGGAGTTACTCAGTTTGTCCGATCGGTTTGGGCTGACCGTCTATTTTTCCAAGCCTACCAAGGCGCTGTATCTGGATATTGTACATGAACTGGCCGAGCGCTATGGGGTGAAGCTGGATCGAAGTGAACTGGACATCAAAGCCGAGGCCTTTGCGCTGGCGAGGGGCAGTCGTTCTCCCCGCGCGGCCGAACAGTTTGTGAAAAGTTTAATGTAAAGGAAAAAAGAATGGAAAAGAAATTGACGCTCGACACGGTGTATAAAGCCAGTTATGTGCTCAAAGAGGTGGTGCGGCCGACCGATGTGATCTACGCCCCCAAACTCTGCCCCGGTGCCGAGTTGTATCTGAAAACCGAAAACCTGCAGGTGACCGGCTCCTTTAAGGTGCGTGGCGCCTATTATAAAATGTCGCAACTGAGCAGCGAGGAAAAGGCGAAAGGCGTTGTCGCCTGCTCGGCCGGCAACCATGCCCAAGGCGTGGCGCTGGCGGCGCAGAAAAACGGCATCCCTGCCGTCATCTGCCTGCCCGACGGAGCGCCCATCTCCAAGGTGGAAGCCACCCGCAGTTACGGCGCCGAGATCTGCATGGTCAAGGGCGTGTACGACGATGCCTACAACAAGGCTCTGCAACTTCGGGATGAAAAGGGCTATACCTTTATTCATCCTTTTGACGATCCCGATGTGATCGCCGGTCAAGGCACCATTGCGCTGGAACTGGCGCAGCAGGTGGCCGATATGGATGCGGTCATCGTGCCCATCGGCGGCGGCGGCTTGATTTCGGGTATCGCCTATACCATCAAAAACCTCAATCCGAAGGTTAAGGTGTACGGCGTGCAAGCCAGCGGGGCTCCCTCCATGCTCAATTCCATTCATGACGGGCATATCGAGACGCTTTCCCGTGTGGCCACCATTGCCGACGGCATTGCCGTTAAAAAGCCCGGCAGCCTTACCTATGAGATCTGCTCGGAGTATGTGGACGAAATTGTGTCGGTAACCGACGATGAGATTTCGGCCGCTATTCTGGCGCTGATGGAACAGCACAAGCTGGTCACCGAGGGCGCCGGTGCGGTAGCGGTTGCCGCCGCCATGTTCGGCAAGGTCGACCTGCAGGGCAAAAAGGCCGTCTGCTTGCTCTCGGGCGGAAATATTGACGTGACCATCCTGTCCCGTGTCATTGCCCGTGGCCTGCTCATGTCCGGCCGCTCCTATCATTTGACCATCGAGTTGCAGGATAAGCCCGGCCAGCTGGTGGGCGTGTCCAATATCGTGGCGTCCTTGGGCGGCAACGTTACCGCCGTTCACCACGAACATACCAACCCCGGCAGCGATGTTAACGGTTGCTACCTCAGTCTGGTACTCGAAACCCGTAATTTTGAACATATTGAACAGATCCGCAAGGCTCTCACCGATGCGGGCTTCAAAATCCTGTAAAAGGAGAAAATAATAATGATTACTAAAATTGCTACCAATCACGCTCCTGCCGCCATTGGCCCCTATTCGCAGGCCATTCGGTGCGGAAATATGCTATACTCGTCGGGACAGATCCCGCTGGATCCTGCCACCGGCAACATGGTAGGTGAAACCATCACCGAGCAGGCCGAACAGGTCATGAAAAATCTGCAGGCGGTGCTTTCGGCTGCCGGTGTAGGCTTTGAAAATGTGGTAAAAACCACCTGTTTTTTGGCCGATATGAATGATTTTGCCGCCTTTAATGCCGTATACGGCAAGTATATTACCTCGGCACCCGCCCGCTCCTGCGTAGCGGTGGCCGCCCTGCCCAAGGGTGCGCTGTGCGAGGTGGAAGTAATCGCAGTTTGTGAAGAGTGAGAATGATGAAAAATACGGCTAAATATACCCGACAGTTCTTCCCCGTGAAGAACCCGCCCATGCGTTGGGCTACCAAGACCTATATTGAAAAGGCGCCTAAGTGGTGCTCGGTTGACCTGCGTGACGGTAACCAGTCCTTGATCATTCCGATGAGTCTGGAAGAAAAACTGGCCTTCTTTGAC
>JAZNSU010000086.1:0-16640 GCA_045591385.1 Eubacteriales bacterium | reverse complement strand
TCAACTCCTTGGCTCACAGAACGACATGGCTACGATCCGACTTGCCAACAATGGGGATAACTGTGTTCAAAAACGGGCGCCGAGAAGAGCAACCCTTTCTTCTCCAAGTCGATCAGAATGGGCTTGTCGGCATCTTTAACGAACATACCCGCCCAGTCGGTCTCAGCCGTCAGTTCACCCTTAGCATCCACCAACTGTACCAAAGGTAAGCCGTATTTGCGACCCACCTGCGCATCGTCCTCACCAAAGGCGGGCGCAATGTGAACGATACCTGTACCGTCGGTCAGGGTAACGTAACTGTCACAGGTCACGTACCAGCACTTTTCTTTAGGCGAAACAAAGTTCCACAGCGGCTCGTACTCTTTATATTCCAAGGTCTTACCCACGAAACGGTCAAGCACTTCGGCATCCTCGCCCAGCACCGTTTCCACCAGCGCACCCGCCATATAGTAGGTGTACTCGTCCTTCTTGACCTTTACATATTCCTCATCGGGATTCACGCACAGCGCCACGTTAGACGGCAAAGTCCACGGCGTGGTCGTCCATGCCAGAAAATAAGCATCCTCGCCCTTGACCTTAAAACGGACAACGGCCGAACGCTCCTTCACGTCCTTATAGCCCTGCGCTACCTCATGGCTGGACAAGGGAGTCCCGCAACGGGGGCAGTAGGGCACGATCTTAAAGCCCTTGTAAAGCAAACCCTTATCCCAGATCTGCTTGAGCGCCCACCACTCCGACTCAATGTAGTCGTTGTGATAGGTAACGTAAGGGTCGTCCATATCCACGCCGAAACCGACCGTCTTGGAAAAGTCTTCCCACATCCCCTTGTATTTCCACACGCTCTCCTTGCACTTGTCGATAAAGGGGGCGATGCCGTATTCTTCGATCTGCTCCTTGCCGTTGATGCCCAGCAATTTCTCAACTTCCAATTCAACGGGCAACCCGTGGGTATCCCAGCCCGCCTTGCGGGGCACATCGTACCCTTTCATCACGCGGTAACGGGGAATCATGTCTTTGATAACACGGGTCAGCACGTGGCCGATATGCGGGCGGCCGTTGGCCGTCGGCGGCCCATCATAGAAGGTATAGACGGGTCGGCCCTTGCCGGCCTCTACCGTCTTTTCAAAGATCTTGTGCTCGTTCCAGAACTGCACCGTCTGTTTCTCGCGCTCCACCGAGCCGAGATTGGGATCGATCTTCTTGTACATAGTATCCTCCAAAATAAAAATAGGGCTTCCCATCCGTAAAAGGACGGGAAACCCGTTACTATACCACCTGTTACTGCATACCTGAGAATATGCGCTCTCGATAACGGGAGAACCCGTCGGCAACTACTGGTTTCATCACCGAAGCTTAGGAGTGATCTTCCCGCGCATCCGCCGCAAACTTACACCAACCGTTTGCTCTCTGCCGAACGGATCTGCGCCGTACTCTCTCCGTCAACGCCTGTAACAGATAAAAGATACCACATTTTCGCCCCAATGTCAAGATTGCATTTTTTGTCAAACTCTGCTATACTGAAAACAGAGGTGATTGTATGAAACGCTTACTGTCTGCTCTGTTCTGCCTGCTCCTGCTGGTCGGCTGTGCCGCGCCGAGCGCACCGCCCCAACCGTCTGAGCCCGAACCCGTTTTGCCTGCCAATATTAAATTAAGCAGGATAACCCTCGACATGGTCGTCGGCGGGGAAGACCAAGCCCTAACCTTTACCGTCCTGCCCGAAGAGGCCGAGGTCGAGTCCTTTTTCTGGACCAGTTCCGACGAGGCGGTCGCCACCGTGGATGAAAACGGCACGGTACACGCCATGGGTGAGGGGAGTTGCACCCTGCGCCTGACCCTGCATAACGGCATCTATACCGAAGCCACCGTCACCGTAAGTGAAGTGCCCTATTTCGCCCCTGCCATTGCCTTTAATGAGAACGATGGCTGTACCTATATCGACGGCATCCTCATTGCCAATAAATCCTACCCCTTGCCCGCGGGCTATGCCCCCGGCGGGATCTTGCCCACCGTTATGGAAGCGTGGAACGCCATGGTCGCCGCCGCCAAGGAAGACGGCATCTCGCTGTGGATCATTTCGGGCTACCGCTCCTACGATACCCAGGAAGCCATCTATAACCGCTACGTCAACGATAACGGACAGGCCGAGGCCGACACCTACTCGGCCCGCCCCGGTCACTCGGAACACCAAACGGGTCTGGCTTTTGATATCAACGAAATCTCCTATTCCTTCGGCGAAACGGCGGCAGGGAAATGGGTCGCCGAGAACGCCGCCCAATACGGCTTTATCATTCGGTATCCGGAGAGCAAACAACACATCACCGGCTACATCTACGAGCCGTGGCACCTGAGGTATCTGGGCACCGAATTGGCCATGGACGTATATGAAAGCGGCTTGTGCTTAGAAGAATATCTGAATATCGATTCCGTCTATCGGGAATAAAAACCGGAGGAGCCGTCATGGCTCCTCCATTTCTTTTTCACTGTAAATTTTCTTGATCCATTTCCCGCTTTTTAAGCGGATCACACACCAGACCGCCTTTAGGATCTGATCGCATTTGAGAGCAAAGTAAATCCAGAATGCCGGCAAATGCAAAACCAGTCCCGCTAAGATTCCCAGCGGCAGAGCGGCCACCCACATGAAAATGTTATCGGCCAGCATCAGCATCTTGGTATCGCCGCCGCCCCGCAAGACCCCCTTGGTCATAATGCTGTTGGTGGCTTGGAAAACAATGATAATACTGATCGACCACATCAGTTCCCGCGCGATCGCCTGCGTCTGAGGCGACAGGTTATAGGCCGAAATCAGCGGCGCACTGATGACCGTAATGATGCCCGCCGCCGCCAGTCCAAACACAAACCCGATCCCTAAAAAGGCATAGCCTTGCCGAGATGCCTTGTCCCGATCCCCCTCGCCGAGGGTGTAGCCCGTCACAATGGCACCCGCCTGCGAAAAGCCTTGGATCATCACCGAACTGAGCTGTTGCGCCACCGTCGTTACCGCATTGGCCGCCACAAACGATTCGCCCAGCCGCCCGATGACCATCGCCACCGAGTTATTGCCCAGCGCCAGTATCCCGTCACTGATGAGCACGGGAATACTGATGCGGATGTATTCTCTCCACAGTTTCCCCACAGGCTTGAATATATCCCGAATACGAAACCCGATTTCGGTATCTTTTAGGAACAAATACCCGCAGATCACGGCAAACTCAAAAATACGGGCAATCAATGTACCCAGCGCCGCACCCACCACGCCCATGGCCGGCGCGCCCAACTTTCCGAAAATAAAGACCCAGTTGGCGCCCACATTCACAAATAGCGCCCCGATCGAGGTGTACAGCGGCATCTTTACCTGCCCCACATTGCGCAGCACGATCGTACAGGTCAGCGACAACCCCAAAAAGAAATAACTCGCAATCGAGTATTTCAGATATTCCATGCCTTCCCGAATAATCGGCCACTCATCGGTGTAAATGCGCATGATCGGCTCCGGCAGAAACAGGGTCGCCACACAGAAAATCACCGATAAAATCAAGCACAAGCGCAACATGATCGCCACCGTCTTCTTAAGCGAACTGCCGTCTTTCATGCCGTAGTAGCGCGACACCATCACCGAGGCACCCATGCCGATCCCCATACAGAAAATATGAAAGATATTGATAAACTGATTGGCTAATGATACGGCCGATAATTGGGTCTCGCCCACCGCGCCGACCATGACCGTATCCATCATATTCACGCCCGTGGTAATCAGCCCTTGTAAGGCAATCGGAATGGCAATCGCCGCCACCCGCTTGTAAAAGGCGGCATCCTTAATAAATAATTTCATCGCCACGGCTTCTCCAGCGGTCCCGCAAATTCGGGCGCTACATGACTTGTGTCGTTTTTTAGGAAATATTCCCAATTTCCGTCTTCATCAAAATTGATCTGATGCACACCCGTATTGCCGCTCCACGGCACCTCGCCCAGCCGATCCTCGGCCATATGCAAAAGCCGTAACCCAATCGAACGAATGACATTGCCGTGGGTCGCCACCGCCACCGATTTTCCTTTGTTTTCCTGCGCCAGCGCAAGAAACGATGCCCATACCCGAGGGCCAAACTCGGTGATGCGGTCGCCGTCGGGCGCATAAAAGGCGTGCGCCTCATCTAGCCACAAGTGATACAGTTCGGCAGGCAGATCCTTTACGTGCTCCCCGTCAATGCTCCCGAAGTCAAATTCGATAAACCGCTCGTCCACGCTCACCGGCGCGCCGTTATAGCGGGCAATCGCCTCGGCCGTAGCACGGGTGCGGGACAGGGGAGAGGTGTATACCACATCCAGCGGCACCGAGCGAAACCGCTCGGCCAACCCGTCCAACTGCCCCTTGCCTTTGTCGGTAATGGGATAATCCACAATCCCCGACAGGCGCCGTTCAATATTGGCGGTGCACTCACAATGCCGCACCAAATAAATCGTTGTCATAACATCCCTTCTTTTCCCACATAAAAAACTGCCAAACGGCAGTTTTTTTGGTTCTATTGCTCATCCTCGATCAGTTGTTTGATCTCAAAGAGTTCTTCTTCGGTTTCCTTTTTCTTTTTCTCGTCTAGGATCTTCATCACGGCCACCGCTCCCACAACAGCCGCTGCTCCTGCCAGAAGTCCCAGTACAAATCCGTTAGACTTAGCCATTAGTAAACCTCCTTCAAATATAATCCGTTGGTATGTTCCACCGGTGATGCCAGCCCGTCCAGGCAATCCTCAATAATCGCCTGCGGCTGTGCCTCATCGGTAAAGTACAGTGTCATAAAATCAATGCCGAACTCGCCCTTGTCCGCCGCCCATAGGGAGCGGGAATTATAAAGGGTCTGATACTGCTTCTCGGTACAGATCATGGGAAACTCGATCCCCAGTCGGTCGGTCAGCACCGCCCTGCCGTCACAATGGGCGCAATCGTTTTTGGGACAGGCGCGAAACCGCATCAGCGGCAACCGCCCGTATAATACCGCCCCGCGCGGCAGGTCCCCGCCTAACGCACGAATGCGCGCACGGGACAATTCAAAGGATACGGTGGCATCCGCCAGCCCCAGCGTTTCATACTCCTGCAAGGCCGATGTGTTAAAAATGTTCAGCCCCGCACCGCCGTGCACGGTAAAGCCCATCTCCTTGGCCAGCACCAGCACGCCGATGTTGTCTGCCAACACCTCACACAAGCCCTTTTCCCGTAAAACGGACAACCGCGCCCGTAGGCTATCTTCATCATAACACAACGCCGGCAATTCCGCAACCGCCTGACCCTCAAAAAATCCGATCAACTCCGAATTTTTCTCCCATTCGTCAAGCGGCAAAATAATCTTCTCGGCATATTCACTGCCCGCAATCTGCTCAGCACGGGCAAACCGCAACCGAATCTGCGGCCGTCTTACCTTGTTGTTTTCCGAGATCGTCGGCATCTCCCCACACCCAATCGGACGAGAGGCACGCCGATGCGCCGCAATCTTTTCTACGACCGAGCGCCGCATCTCGTTTAGTTTCGAGGCAGGCAACACCCGATCGGTATTGTTGAAAGAAAACTTACGCAAATAGTAGGGCGTTCCGCCAAGTTTGGCCATGGCCGCCCGCGCCCGCGCCTCGTCGGTCGGCGCCGTGCGTGCCGCTTCGGTATCCTGCTGAGCGGTAACGGTAAATCCCTCACAATCGGCCGTCAACATGCCCGCCGACAGATCCAGTTTCATGTCAATGGGAATACGGGGCCACTCTTTGCGGTACAACTGCGTCAATTCATCCAGCACACCGCCCGCCGCCGTCACATCTTCTTTGCGGCGTATCCCAAACATATCCAAGGTGCGCCGTCCCTCTAAATATCCGTTCGTAAATCCCGAACGGGAAAATACCGCCTGTAAGGTATCCATATCGGGCGCCTGACCGTCACGCGCCTGACGGCAAGCCGTCACCGCCGCCGCCACATATTCGGGGCGCTTCATCCGCCCCTCGATCTTGACCGACGCCACTCCGATTTTTTCTAACTCCACAAGATGGGGAATCGCCGACAAGTCCTTGAGAGACAGCGCGTGCTCCCGCCCGTTACACCTAAAATTCAGTCGGCATGGCTGGGCGCACAAGCCACGGTTGCCCGACCGCTGTCCGAGCAGCGAGGACAGATAACACATCCCCGAGGCCGACATACACAACGCCCCGTGAATAAATACTTCCACCTGTATTGCGGTGTTCTTTGTTATATAAGCGATTTCATCTAAGGTCAATTCCCGCGCCAGCACCACGCGCGAAAAACCCAGCCGCTCCAAAGCGCGCACACCCGATAGGTTGTGCACCGTCATCTGGGTCGAAGCGTGCAAGGGCAGGGTAGGGGCGCACGCGCGCACCATGGCGGCCACCGCCAAGTCCTGCACGATCACCGCATCCACGCCCACGGCGCAAATATCCCGCAAAGCGGCGTACACCGCCGCCCGCTCCTCGTCCTTGATAAGAGTATTGAGCGCCACATGGACTTTCACACCCCGCTCGTGGCAATCGGCCACCGCCTGCGCCAACTGTTCGCGGTTAAAATTGGCCGCCGCACCCCGAGCCGAAAACTGCGTAAGCCCCAGATACACGGCATCGGCACCGGCACGCAGCGCCGCCGTCAGCGACTCATAACTTCCCGCCGGGGCCAGAATCTCCATGCGCCCACTCCTTTCTTATTGATACTCTTCTAATATCTGCAAAAGCAGGGTCGGATTGTCGGTCATAATACAGTCACAACCCAAATCGATCAGCCGCCGCATCTCGTCGGCCTCGTTAATGGTCCAGTACTGCACCGCAATGTTGCGCCGATGCGCACGGTCAATGATCGTCGGTTTATCCAAATTCAGCGTGATCCCCACATCATAACTCATGGGAATCTGCAAACAGGCAAAATCACTTTGGTTAAAGAGATTAACCCCCAAAAACTGGGTCAGAATAAATCCCGCCGCCGTACCCGTGGGCGCGCCTCGCATCAGGGTAGGGTAGTTGGTCTTTAACTCCTGCTCAATCTCGTCATGGAAAGTCCCCACCACGATATTATTGGCATACTCCGGATACTCCTGCAAAGTATTATACAAGATACGGCAGGCCTCGCGCCCCCGCTCTCCCTCATCCTTGATCTCTACAATAAATAACAGATCGGGATGACTCTCGTAAAACTCGGCAAACAACTGCTCCACTGTCGCCATCTGCAACCCCAACGCCATCGGATCTTCCACCTCCTTGTAAGGACGGTTGCCCGCCTCATCGGTGAAGTAATACCCGAAATTGTACTGCTGCAGTTGCGCCAGCGTCATATCGGCGATGTTGTGCCGCATCTCCCTGGCCTGTTCCCAGGGAATGTCCCCATTGATGTTGCAGGTCTCGTCAATATAGGCGTCGTGGTTATAAACCAAATACCCGTCCTTGGTTAAGTACAGATCGCTCTCCAAAATATCCACACCCATCGCCACCGCCTCACGAAACGCCAGCATGGTGTTTTCGGGGTTGTTGATGGCGCCCCCACGATGGGCGGCCACCATCGGCAGATCTCCTTCCGCCACCACAAACGGGTTGCTCTCCACATTCTTGACCGGCGGGATGACATTGACCACTACAAAAAACAACGCCAAAAAAACAAGAAAAATTCCTATTATTTTAACAGCCCTGTATTTTTTCATGCACTTCCTCAGAATTCGAAAAATACGGGACGCTCAAAATTGGCCTTATTGGGAGCGTGCAAAGAAATCATGCGTTTGCCGCTCAGATCGGTAAAGAGCATGGCATGACCGCCGTCAAAGTCATAACGGCTGCCGCTGTGCGTCCACGGTCCGAGCACCGAGTCAGCGTGTGCATCCAATACCGCATACCGTCCTTTAACCGAACTCGACCAAATCATGTTGAGTTTCCCGTCCTGCTCATAGAGGAACGGGCCATCGGTCACATAATTGCCGTCCCAGCCGGTCACATCGGGGTTGTCCGAACCATGGAACAACAGAACCGGCTCCCCGATCGGATGGGTCAGATCCTCGCTCATCTCCATCACGCAGATCTCGCCATCCTTAACCTGTTTCCACTCATGGCAGAAAATCATGTAGGGCTTGCCGTTCTCCACCCAAAGGGTGCCGTCCAAACACTCCCAATCCATCGGGGTGCGGGCGGTATCGGCCAGCGGCACAAATTCCCCGTCGGGCGTGTCACACACAAAAATCTGGGTCGCACGGTGCATTCCCTCCGCCTTGCACGAGCCAAACAGATAATAGCGACCACGGTAATAGTAGACCTCAGGCGCCCAAAAATCGAACTGCCCCCAAAAACCGAGTTTCTCGGCATCCACCACCACTTTCGGCTCGGAGAAATTCTCCAGATCTTTCGTCACATACACCGAAAAGGTGTGTCCGGCGCGCAGCGACCCGTCTTCCAGATCGGTCGTTCCGTACATGTAATAACATCCCTTCTCCGCATCGGGCAAAATAAAGGGGTCCCGAATCCGAATCTCTTCTCTCTTCAACATAACTTTCTCCTTTTTTCTTATTATATTATGATTGTGTGCGACTCAGTTGCACACAACATTCTATATGAGGTGTGTTCGGGAACAAGTCCACCGGCTGACAGGCCGTAACTTCATACCCGTTCGCCGCAAAAACGGCACAGTCCCGCGCCAGCGTTTCCGGCCCGCAGGACACATACACGATACGCTGTGGCTTAGCGGCCAGCACCGCCTGTCGCGCATCCTCGGTCAACCCACTGCGCGGCGGGTCAACAATAACCGTATCAAAGGTCACACCCTCACTCAGCCAGCCTTGCATCGCCGCGCCTGCCTCGGCCGCCACAAACTCGGCTTCCAGTTCGTTATCCTTTGCATTTTTCTTGGCATCTTCAATGGCGGCAACGCTGATCTCCGCGCCATATACTTTGCCCGCATAACGGGCAGCCGCCAGCGTAATCGAACCCACACCGCAGCACAGGTCGGCCACTGTCTGCTCCTTGGTCAGTTGCGCCATGTCCAGCGCCTTTTTGTAAAGAATCTCGGCCGCCTCATGATTGACCTGCATAAAAGCGGCAGGCGAAACGGTTAAATTGACTCCCGCCAGCCTTTCCGAAATGCCCGCCTTGCCCCATAAAATATCAGCCTTGTGCGGATTGCGCTCGGTGGCATGGGCAAAACAGGTCAGCCCCGCATCGGCCAGCGCCTGAGTAAACTGCCCGATATGCGGCAACGCCCCGTCACCCGTAATTAACAATAGCGAGATCTCCCCCGACGAGCCGATACGGAAGGCCGCGCGGGAAAGAAGCCCCTCTTTGGTAGCGGGTCGGTATAGGCGGGCAGCGGTACGCTGCGCCCAATTCTCGGTCATCTCAATAAAGGGTTCCAACCGCGGATCGTAACTGTTACAGCCCTTGCGGGGCAAGACTTGGTGACTATTTTCAGGAAGCACTCCTAAAATTACCTTCCCGTCCACCCTACCAAAGTGCAGGGTAATCTTGTTGCGATACTCTGCCGTCTTGGGCGAAGGGATAACGGGCAGCGACTCTACCTGCAATTTCCCGATGCGGGAAAAGGCGGCGTGCACACGCCCCTGCTTGTATTCCAGTTGCTTATCGTATGATAGCCTGTTCCAGACACACCCCCCGCAATTCTCCTGCCCGCAGGAGCAGGGCACACGGGTCGCAGTCGAGGTTTTGATTTCTTGGGTAACCGCCTCCCAGAATCGGGGCGTGCGTTTGGTAATGCGGGCGATGACAACATCGCCGGGTAATGCGCCGGTGACAAAGACTACGACGCCGTCGGCACGAGCCACACCGCGGCCGTCGTGAGTAGTGGCAATAATGCTAAGCTCGATGGTTTCCATGATTCCTCCGTTTTGAAAAAAGGGGCGCATCCGCGAGGCTGCGTCCCCTGGGTGTTTGCAATTCCTGCCGATCAGCCTTGGTTACGCACCACGCGGCGCGCCTGCTGGATCAGCGATAAGTTTTTATCATAATGTTCTTCGGCCTGTGCCAATACCGCATCGGCAAACTCAACCGCACTGCGTTTGATACGCTCAGCATCGGCTTCTGCCGTAGAGCGCAACTCCTCGGCATACTTGCGAGCCTGCAAAATAATATCCTGCTCATTTAGGATCTGCTCGCTTTGCACACGCGCCTTGGAGAGCATCGCCTCGGCATCGGTGCGAGCCTTGAGCAAAATCTTCTCCCTCTCGTCAAGCAGATTGCGGGCACGGGAGATCTCGGTCGGGTAATGGGTATGTAAGCCTTGGGAGATGCGAACCATCTCTTCACGGTCAAGCACCACTTTGCCGCTGCTCAGCGGCACCCGCCATGCCTCCTCCAATACATTGTCCAGATCCTGCATCAGTTTCTCAAAATCGTTCATTGGGTAACCCCCTGTCTGTATTTGGCTGTGATCCGTTTCTCTACACAAGCCGGAACGAATCGGGACATATCGCCCCCGTGCGCCGCCATCTCGCGCACCACGCTGGAAGACAGATACATATGCTCAGGCGAAGTGGTTAAAAATATCGTTTCCACCTCGGCATTGATCTCTTTGTTAAATAGCGCCATCTGAAATTCATAGTCAAAGTCGGACACCGCCCGTAAACCCTTGACAATGGCCGTAGCCCCTATCTTTTTGGCATAATCCACCAACAGCCCGTCAAATGAGGAAGCCGACACATTAGGCAGATCCACAATACAATCTCGGATCATTTCCACTCGCTCCTCCACCGAAAAGACACACCTTTTCGAAGAGTTTTGCAGTACCGCCACCTCAACATGGTCAAACAATTTGGCCGCACGGCTGATAATGTCCAAATGCCCGTTGGTGATCGGATCAAACGAACCGGGACAAATCGCTATTCTCATATAGTTTCCTCGCTTTCATAGCGGTATATGTGCAACAGAACATGCCCGTACTTGCGCGGCTTGTCCACAAAGGAACCCACCCGCTCGGGCAACTCCACGCCCCTCTCCGCCTCACAGATCACCGTAGATCCCTCGTGCAAATAGGGCAACAAAAAGGAAAGCGCCGCCTCATACAACCCTGCCCCAAACGGCGGGTCGATATACGCCACATCAATCCGCGGCGGCGGGTATAGCGTCGCCAACCGCGAGTAGGGGGCGTTGTAGGCCTTGACATGACGGGGCATATCCATTTTCTCCAAATTTTTCGAGAGCGTCACAAAGGCCTGACGGTCGGGCTCAAAACAGTAAACCAGATCGGCACCCCGCGAGAGGGCTTCACAAGCTATCTGCCCGCTCCCCGAAAACATATCTAGGAATACCCCGCCGGGAATATCAAATTGAACCATATTAAAGGCCGCCTCTTTGACCTGATCCATCGTCGGCCGCACCTGTTTCCCAACAGGCGAGAGCAGATGTAGGCCTCGGCGGGAACCGGAAATAATGCGCATACCGTTTCCTTTCGGGTTATTTCTTATATTATATCACAAACTTTTCACTTGTGAAGAAAATTTTTCACTGAATTCTGTATTTTTCCGCCCGTTCCCGATCGGGCGTCACATAAAGCGTTGTTTGATGGGTATAGGTCACCATGCCTAAGCCCGCGCCCGCCATCTTTTTTACATAGCGCGCCCGTGTCATGTCCACCGCGGTTTTGCCCGCCTGCTCGCCCGCACTGTATAGCGCGGCCACTTCGGCGGCAAAGGTAATCACCTCAGGCGAAGGCTCCTCATCCCGTATGATCACGTGCGACCCCGCCGCATCCAGACAGTGCAACCACCACTCGTTCTTCTGCGCCGTGTGATGGGTCAGTTGCTCATTTTGCAGATTGTTCTTGCCCGCCAGAATCTCAACTCCGTCAAAGCGGAACCGATGGGGTTGCGCTTTCTGGGCTTTGATCTTCTTGCCTTGACGGTGTAAGTAGCCGCCCTCGGTCAACTCCTCTCGAATCTCGGCCACCTCCGCCCCCGTCTCGGCACGGGAAAGGGCATCCAACACACTTTCCAAATAGGCCATCTCCTTGGCACCCTTTTCCATCTCCACCGCCAAGTATTCCATCGCCGTCTTGGCCTTGCGATAAATCTTGTAGTAGCGCTGGGCATTGCCCGCCGCCGAGAGATCTTTGTCAAGCGGAATTACCAGTTCGGGACAGTCGTCTTGACTGTAGTCAATCGCCGTCACCTGCGTATCGCCCTCACGGATGCGGTAGATGTTGGCCGTAATGCCGTCACCCCACGCCCGATATTTCTCTTTGTCCCGATTTTCAATCAGTTCCCCTTGCTGCGCCGTCAGTTTGCGGCTCAGCCGCGCCATGTGAGTCTGTACCGTCTTTTTCAGGTCAGCCCCGCGCGCCTGCACCACCGCTTCCCGCGCACGCCCCGCAAAATACTCGTCCAATAAAGCGCCCGCCGATTCGTATGCCGCTTTTTGCGCATACCCGCCGTACTGGGCAATATCCACCAAGGAAAACTCAAACCACCCCTTGGTCTCTTCTCGTAAAGCCACAAAACAAGAATTATTATCAATTTCGCACCGAAGCCAGTCGACACCAACCATCAACAACTCAGCATCCACCGCATCGGCGCGCACATCGGCGGCATATCCCGCCCGCACGGCAATCTCACGCGCCAGCAGGGGAGAGAGCCCCGAAATGAGGGAAAGCAAAACTTGTTTCACCGCTCCCCCCCGCGCCAACGCTTCTTGCAAAAGGGGAGCGGTCACGTCTTTGAGCAATATCTTGTCCTGCGCTTGGGGAAACTCATACCGCCCACCGGGCAGAATGGGTCGCTCGGCCGACATGGACAGATCCACCCGCCGCAACGCGTCAAGGATTCGCCCGTTCTCGGTCAGTATCACATTGGCGCACCGTCCCATAAATTCGGCAATCAAACAACGGGTCACGGCATCGCCCATCTCATTGGTCGCATCAAATTCCAGCACCGCTAAGCGATCCTGTCCCATCTGTTTGACCGCCCCCAGCCGTGCCCCCGCCAACGCCTTGCGCAGCAACATGCAAAAAGCAGGCGCTTGCGGCGGATTGTCGGGTCGGGTCTCGGTCAAGTGCATACGGGGCGCCGACGGATCGGCACAGACAAGCAACCGTCCCGAAAAGGACGGACCCCGCAATACCAATATTAACTCGGCCGGCGTCGGCTGATACACCTTGTCCACCTTCGCTCCAACGGCAGGCTCCAAGGTGCGGCAAACCGCCGATAGAAATATTCCGTCAAAGGGCATACCGTTCTCCTTTAGAAAATGCCAATCACATCGGTATGTTCCGCCCGATGCAACGCCAACGAAGGAAAGGCAGTCGCTACCGCCTGCATCAACGGCTCAATCACCACATTCTCGGTGGGGAAGTGCCCCGCATCAATCAAGGTCAAGCCCAGTTTCTCAGCCAACTGAAAATCGTGATACCGACAGTCGGCCGTCACATAGGCATCGGCAACGCTTGCCGCTTCCTCAATATAGTCCCGTCCGCTGCCACCCATCACGGCCACCCGCGTAATAAGGCGCTCTCCGCAAACGGCACGCACAAAGGGGGTTTCCAGCGCCGCCTTCACCGTACGGCAAAACGCTTCGGGTGTAGTTTGGGCTACCTCACCCACACGCCCGAACATCAATTCTTCCTGTCCCTCTACCGCAAAAATCGGCAAAGAATTTTGTAATCCAACGGCCGCCGCCAGCGCATCACCGACGCCACCGCGGGAAATATCCAAATTGGTGTGCATACTAATGGCGGCAATCCCCGATTGGCATAACCGCCACACCCGTGCATCCGATTGCGGCGTCACTTGCTTAAGTCCTTCGCGAATGAGCGGATGATGCGCCACGATTACTTGCGCCCCCAATCGCTCGGCTTGCTCGATGACCGCATCGGTAATATCCAACGCAAATATCACACGGGTAATCTCGGCATCGGGATCGCCGCACATCAAACCCGTGTTGTCCCATCGGCACTGATTTTCCTTGGGATAGGTATCATATAAAAATTGTTCCAGTTGCCCTACCGTCATACTCGTTTCTCCAATTCCCGTATCCGCTTTTCCAAGCCCGATGTATCCCGTCCCGCCTGCGCCTCATTCTCTCGGCGCAACCGCAACAAATCCAGCCGCCGCTGTACATACTCCCGCCCTACGGCAGAATCAGTAAACATTCCTACTTCTAGGTCGGCCTCGCTGTACGTCGGACTTTGTCCCCGTCTGGCATCCAGGATCACATAGATCATTTTTCCTTCCCGCACATAGGTTTCCCGCTCAATGACAAACCCGTTATGTACCAGATAGTACCGCAATTCCTTGGCCTTGGTCATGGGTTGCAGGAGCAGTTGGGTATGTGGAGCCATATCCGCACGGGATAAAATATCGGCAATCATCAGCCCGCCCATGCCGGCGATCACAATGGTATCGCAATCAACACAAGCGGCAGGGATGCCGTCACACAACACCCGCTCAATTTTATCCGACAAATCGGCGGCGGCTATCGTGCGCCCTGCACTCTCCAGCGGCCCTTTCTTAATGTCACAGGCATACCCGCCCGTGCATTTCCCGCTTTGCACCAGCGCAACGGGTAAAAGGGCGTGGTCGGTGCCGATATCGGCAACCGTCCCGCCCTTTACCATATCATAAATTGCACCCAGCCGGTTTCCCAGTTGCGACATTACTCTGCCTTACCGGCCAAATATTCGTTGATCTTATTTACCAGCATATCGGCATCGGTGCCGTGAACGGCACAAGCTTCCTCTACCGTCTCCCCGCGAGCCGCCGAGCAGCCCAAGCAATGCATACCAATGGCAAAGAAGAAGGGGGCGACGTTGGGGTCAAGCTCCAGCACGTCGGCAATGATCATATCTTTGGTAACTTGTTTCATAGGATATACCTCCCTTTATTTTCTATTTTTATTATACCTGTCCCGCCGCCGATATGCAAGGACTTTTCGCAAATTCTTGGTATGGCAAAGACCTTTATGAAGTTGTCGAAAAATACTTGAAAAAATTGCCGAATTCATATACAATAAAGAAAAAACATATAAGGAGATTCCCCATGAGCAAAAAGATCGCTTTTGTTACCGGTGCTTCCAATGTTACCGGTAAGGCCATTGCCTTAGAAATGGCAAAGGCCGGTTATAATGTAGTCGGGTTTACCTACGCCGGCAACGAAGACGGCGCCAAGAAAACCAAGGCTGAACTGGAAGCCCTCGGCGCTCAGGCTGCCTACTATAAGATGGATACCCGCAACGTGGAAGAGTCGGTCGCTACCCTCAACAAATTTACCGAGGAGTACGGCGCTCTCGATGCGATGATCAATAATGTCGGCATCACCACCACCTGGAAATTTCTCGATGTCACCGTTGACGATTTTGACTGGATCAGCGAAGTCAACATTCGCGGCACCTATTTCATGATGCAGGCCGCCGCCAAGAACATGATCGCCAACAACAAGAAAGGCTTCATCGTGAATATTTCTTCGGTTCACGCCATCGGGACTTTTCCCCACCACTCGGTCTACGCCACCACCCGCGCCGCCGTTTCCCGCATGACCCGCTCGGTCGCGCTGGAGCTGGCTCCTTACGGCATCACCGTCAACGCCTTTGCGCCCGGCTATGTTGATATGACCTCGGCCCCTAAGTTTGCCGATCCCAAAAAGAAAGAGTGTGAACTGGAAATGCAGAAAAATGCCGCTCGCTATATGCCCACCCGCCGCTGGCAGAAGCCGCAGGAAATCGGCGAGTGCGTAGCCTTCATGTGCTCCGAGTCGGCCCGCTTCATTGTTGGCCAAACCATTTTTGCTGAAGGCGGCGTTACCATTCCCATGGGCTCGGACTCCTCTTGGCCCGACTCCATCGGCCTGAACAACGACCTCGACTAATAGGCATAAAACAATCCCTCCGGAAATTCCGGAGGGATTTTGTTATTCTAATATTTCATGCACCTGTTCGGATACCGGACCGGGATGGTCAGTCACCAGTTGCTTGCTCTCCTTTTCTACATAGGTCATGCCCTCAACCTCTTTTTTCAGGTCTTTCATCACATCGGCATAAATGCGGGCATACTCATCGTCTTCCTCTTTGTTTTCCGGCTCCGTCCGCTTCTCTTGAATTTCATCTAACAACGAAGCCACATCCCTGGTCACCGACATATCGGGCATCTCAGGCGAGCCGTAGGGCGCCTTGTCCTTAACCTGCGCTATACGATCAAAGATCTCATTCTTTTTCTGCTCCACCGCATCGGCTACCGCCGCTTGAGTGACTGCACGAAGCTCGGCGCTCTCCCGCGTCTGCTCCTGCACCAGCTCATCTACCGCAATGGCCTTGTCTTCCACCAACTGCTGTACCTGCTGAGCCCCTGCCACCGCCGTTTCTAGGAGGGCATCGGCTACCTTTTTGAATTCACTCACTTCACGATTCTCTGTGGTTTCCATAAGTTCTCCTGTTGAGACATTTCTTATTTGTCCCTATTATAGCAGATTTTCCCTTCACTTGCAACCCCAAAAGTTCTTGTACCCCGCCAAGCCTTGTGCTATACTGAAACCATGGAAAAAAGATGTACCCTCTGCCCCCGCCAATGCGGGGCAGACCGATCCAACAGAAAAGGCATCTGCGGCGCCCCCGACACCCTGCTTCTGGCGCGTGCCGCCCTGCATCATTGGGAAGAACCCTGCCTCTCGGGACGGCAGGGCAGCGGCGCTGTCT
>JAZNSU010000085.1:0-11037 GCA_045591385.1 Eubacteriales bacterium | reverse complement strand
AGGTACGGCGAAAATAGAATTGCACACCAGCATGTGCCGTAGAATAAATAAGAAACCGCGATGATTAAAAGGCTTCCTTGTATGACCGCTTTCAAATATTCCCATTTACGAATATACCCCCTTGCAGGTCAAACAGGCCATTACCGGATACGGCCGTGCCGAGAAGCGCCAGGTGATGGAGATGACACGGATGTTTTTGAATTTAGATAAGATCCCTCGCCCCGACGATGCGGCCGATGCGTTGGCGTTGGCGATCTGCCATGCGCATAGTGCGGGCAGTGCGTTATACAGTGAGGATCGAATTTAGGAGAGTATTATGTTTTATTATTTGCGTGGTATCTTAGCGCTCAATGAAGCCAATACGGCGGTCGTCGATTGCGGCGGCGTCGGCTACAGGATGGCGGTGTCGGCCATGACATCGGCACGATTGGAGCGGGTCGGTGTCGGCGAGACGGTGACGGTATACACCTATATGGCTTTCCGCCAAGAAGCGGTGGAACTGTTCGGATTTTACGATCGGCAGGAACTGGAGTCCTTTAAGACCTTACTGGGTGTCAATGGCGTAGGTCCCAAAGCGGCGCTGGCTATTTTGTCTACCCTGACCCCTGAGCAGTTTGCCATGGCGGTACTGAGCGGCGATACCCGTGCCATTACCCGTGCCCAAGGGGTGGGACCGAAACTGGCCAGCCGCATTGCCTTGGAACTCAAAGACAAGGTGGATGCCACCTTGGTGGCGGGAGATAGGGAGGATATCCTTGTGGTATCCGAGCCGCAGAGCGACAATGCCGAAGAGGCGGTCAAGGCACTCTTGGTGCTGGGGTATTCCCGTTCGCAGGCGAAAGCGGCGGTGACGCAGGTCGACGCCTCGGCGCCCGTGGAAGAGATCGTTCGTGCCGCTTTGCGGATGCTGATGAAATAAGGAGGTTTGGGCATGGAGATGGATGAGAGAATCGTATCCACCGGTTTCACCGGCGGGGACGAGCCTGAATGTTCCCTGCGACCCAAATTCATGGTCGATTATGTGGGGCAGGAGAAGGTAAAGGAAAACCTCTCGGTCTTTATCGAGGCCGCCCGTGGCCGTGGGGAGCCGCTGGATCACGTATTGCTGTACGGTCCGCCGGGGCTGGGTAAAACCACGCTGGCTTCGGTCATTGCCAACGAGATGAATGTCAATATCCGCATCACCTCGGGTCCTGCCATTGAGAAGCCGGGGGATCTGGCGGCGTTGTTGACCAATCTCAATGACGGGGACATCCTGTTTATTGATGAGATTCATCGGCTTTCGTCGGCCGTGGAAGAGGTGTTGTATCCGGCACTGGAAGACTATGCGCTGGATATTATCATCGGCAAAGGTCCGTCGGCCCGTTCCATTCGGTTAGACTTGAAGAAGTTTACTTTGATCGGAGCGACCACCCGTGCCGGACAGTTGACCGGTCCGCTGCGTGACCGATTCGGGATGCTCTTCCGTTTGGAAATGTACTCGCACGAGGAGTTGGCAGCTATTGTTAAGCGCAGTGCGGGGATTTTGGATATGCCCATCGAGGAGTCGGGGGCGATGGAGATTGCCCGTCGCAGTCGGGGCACGCCCCGTATTGCCAATCGCTTGCTTCGGCGCATCCGTGATTTTGCGCAGTTGTATTCGGACGGCATTATCACCCGCGAGGTGGCCGATTTAGGACTTGGCAAACTGGAAATTGATGCGCTGGGGCTGGATAATACCGACCGGAATATTCTACGCTCGATTGCGGTGAATTTCCGTGGCGGCCCTGTGGGGCTGGAAACGCTGGCGGCGACGACGGGTGAGGATGCGGTGACCATTGAGGATGTTTACGAGCCGTATCTGTTACAGATCGGATTTTTGAATCGTACCCCGCGTGGGCGCTGTATTACCCCTGCCGCCTGCGCGCATATCGGCGTAAAGGTGAATACGCCGCCAAATCAAATGACATTGGATATATAAATTATGTTTGTAACCTACGATTGGAAAGATTATGAATTGATTGACGCCGCTTACGGCGAACGTCTGGAACGGTGGGGAAATGTGACCCTCATTCGTCCCGACCCGCAGGCCATTTTCGGCGGGGAGAAGACAAATCCCGCATGGAACAGGGCTAACGGACGGTATTTCCGTTCCAAGAGCGGCGGAGGAAACTGGGAGTTCTATAAGCCCTTTGACGATTTTACCATTGGGTATAAGGACTTGAAATTTCACATTCGCCCGACCAATTTTAAGCACACGGGCTTATTTCCCGAACAGGCGGATAACTGGGACTGGATGAGGGAGAAGATTGCTCATGCGGGGCGTCCGATTAAGGTGCTCAACCTGTTTGCTTACACGGGTGGGGCAACGGTGGCTTGCGCCAAGGCGGGCGCGCAGGTGACCCATGTCGATGCCGCCAAGGGCATGGTACAATGGGCAAAAGAAAATGCCGCCTTGTCGGGTCTGTCCGAGGCGCCGATTCGCTATTTGGTGGATGATTGTGTAAAGTTTGTCGAGCGGGAGATCCGCCGCGGCAACCAATACGATGCCATTCTGATGGATCCGCCCTCCTACGGGCGTGGGCCGAGTGGTGAGGTTTGGAAACTGGAAGAAAAACTGTATGATTTTGTGGAATTAACCACAAAGATTTTATCGGATGATCCGTTATTTATGGTCATCAATTCGTATACGACAGGATTTGCCTCGGGCGTGATCCGCTATTTGTGCGATCGTGTGCTGACTCCCAAGTTCGGGGGACGGGTCGAGGTGGATGAATTGGGATTGCCGGTCACCGAAACGGGACTGGTATTGCCGACCGGAGTGACGGCACGTTGGAGTAGATAAGTTATGAGTCAAATCGTATCGGTACGCGACCTGACCTTTCGCTATGAAGAGGGCGCAAAACCGGCAGTAGACAATATAACATTGGGTATTGACGAGGGCAGCTTTGTTGCCGTGCTCGGCCACAACGGTTCGGGCAAAAGCACGCTGGCAAAACTGATCGGGGGAATTTTTGCGCCCACATGGGGACAGGTTACCGTTTGCGGCATGGATACATCTAAGGAAGAGAATTTAGATCCGATTCGTGAGCAGGTCGGCATGGTGTTCCAGAACCCCGATAATCAGATCGTATCCTCGGTAGTAGAAGAAGATGTGGCTTTTGCGCCCGAAAATCTGGGTGTGCCGCATGCGGAACTGGTCAAGCGAGTCGCCGATGCGCTGGAAACGGTGGGAATGAGCGAGTATGCTACCCATTCGACTTCCTTGCTCTCGGGCGGGCAGAAGCAACGCATTGCCATTGCGGGCATTTTAGCCATGCAACCCAAAGTGTTGGTGTTGGATGAGCCGACAGCGATGCTCGATCCCAAGGGACGGCGCAGTATTATGAAAGTGTTGCATCGTTTGGTCGAGTCGGGGATTACGGTTATTCTCATCACCCATCACATGGACGAGGCGGTGGAAGCCGATCGGGTGGTGGTTGTTGATGACGGCAAGATTTTGCTGGACGGCACGCCGTATGAGGTTTTTGCCCAAGAGGATATGCTTCGCAAAGCGGGACTCACCGTACCGCAGAGTGTGGCACTGATGCACGCCTTGCAGGCGCAGGGGATTGAAGTGCCCGAAGCGATACTGACGGTAGACGAATGTGTCGCCGTACTTGAGCGGTTGCTCGGGGAGGTGGACGCATGAATCTGGAACTGAAAAACCTAAGTTATATATACAGCAAAGAAACTCCCTATGAACACGCGGCGGTGCAGGATGTGAGTCTGACCGTTGGCGACGGTGAGTTTATCGGCTTGATCGGGCATACGGGTTCGGGCAAGAGCACCTTGATTCGGCATTGCAACGGACTGTTAAGGCCCACGTCGGGGCAGGTGCTGATTGGCGGGAAGGATATTTTCTCCGATAAAGCCACCCTCAAAGCCGCCCGCTTTACGGTGGGCATGGTTTTCCAATATCCTGAATATCAATTATTTGAGGAGACGGTGTATAAGGACGTGGCCTTCGGCCCTAAAAATATGGGGTTGGATGAGCAGGAGATCGACCGTCGGGTACGGGAGAGTCTGGCCATGGTGGGTCTGGACGAGCGGGTATACGACAAGAGTCCCTTTGCTCTTTCGGGCGGGCAGAAACGTCGGGTAGCCATTGCGGGCGTGATTGCCATGCAACCGAAACTCTTGATTTTAGACGAGCCGGCGGCGGGGCTGGATCCCCGTGGCAAACGGGAGATCATGGCGTATATCCGTGATTACTCGCTGGCGGGACATTCGGTATTATTCATATCGCATTCGATGTCGGATGTGGCGCGGTATGCCAAGCGGGTGCTGGTGATGAACGATTCGCATTTGGTGATGGACGGCACGGTGGATGAGGTATTCGGGCGTGCTGCCGAGCTTCATGCCATGGGGCTGTCGGTGCCGCAGATGACCGAGGTGTTCTTGCGCCTTAAAGAGAAGGGCATCAACATCAGAACCGATATATATACCGCCGACGGCGCGGCCGCCGAGGTGTTGCGGATGCTGGGAGGTGGTCGGGTATGATCAAAGATATTACCATCGGCCAGTATTACCCTTACGATTCGCCGATTCATCGGTTAGATCCGCGGCTGAAATTGGTGCTGACCATTTTTCTTATCGTCATTATTTTTGTGGCGCAGACACCGGTCGCCTATCTGTGCGCGGCGACTTTTGTGGCGGTGGCGGTTATGCTCTCGCACATCCCCTTTAAGTTAATGGTCAAGGGATTAAAACCCATCCTGTTTATTTTGGTTATTACGACCCTGCTCAACCTGTTTTATTCAGGCGGGGAGCCGATCTTTCAGTTTTGGATTATTTCGATTTCCAAAGAGGGAATCTGGCGCACGGTGACGATGTTGGTGCGGGTGGTGCTGTTGGTCATTGGCACATCACTCTTAACCTACACAACCTCGCCCATTATGTTGACCGACGGGCTGGAGCGACTGCTTTCTCCCCTCAAAAAGATCAAACTTCCCGTGCACGAATTTTCGCTGATGATGACCATTGCCTTGCGGTTTATTCCTACGCTGATTGAGGAAGTGGATAAGATTTCCTCGGCGCAAAAGGCGAGGGGCAGTGATCTGGAAACGGGGAATCTGATTCAGAGAGCTAAGGCCTTGGTGCCGATTTTGGTGCCGCTGTTTGTGTCATCCTTTCGCCGTGCCGATGAGTTGGCGGTGGCGATGGAGTGCCGCTGCTACCGAGGCGGCGCGGGACGCACCCGTTTACGGCAGTATCGGTTGCATCGACGGGATGCGGTAGCAACCATAGTTTCGGTTTTGGTGCTGGCGGCGGTTATTTTGTGTAATATTTTTATGCGATGGGGTGTATTGGTGTGAACAATTATCGCCTGACCTTGGCCTTTGACGGCAGTGCTTTTTGCGGCTGGCAGGTGCAGAAAAACGGGGAGAGCGTATGCGCGGCTGTGCAGCGCACGGTGCAGACGATTCTGCGCCATCCAACCGATATCACCGGCTGCGGTCGCACCGATTCGGGTGTACACGCCAAAGGGTATTGCGCCAATTTTAAGACAGAGCAGGCTTTGGATATACCCCGTTTCCTGGCGTCCTTTAATGCCATAGCGCCCGACAGCCTGCGGGCGTTGAGTGTTGAAAGGGTAGCGGATGATTTTCATGCCCGCTATAGCGCCAAGGGTAAAACCTACGTGTATCAGATCTGCCCATTCCATTGCCTGCCGCCTCTGTTACGGGGTGTCGCCTATCATTGTCCTTATCCGCTGGATCGGGACGCAATGAGGCAGGCGGCGCAGATTTTGTGCGGCGAGCATGATTTTGCCGCTTTTCGTGCCGCGGGCGCTAAGGAAGGGGACAGCGTGCGACGCATTGAGCGGATCGAGCTGGTCGAAAAGGATTTTGTCTTACAGATCCGCATGACCGGCAACGGCTTTTTATATAAGATGGCCCGCGGGCTGGCGGGTACGATTCTGGATGTGGGAAAAGGGTTGCTCACCCCCGAACAGGTGAGTGAGATTTTGGAAAATAAAGACCGTGAGCGGGCGGGTATGACCCTGCCGCCTTACGGGTTATTCTTGGAACAGGTGATCTATTGATGTTAAACATGCCTCAGGACAATCGAATCAAGGTTATCCGCTATATGCGTATTGGCTGCCTGGTGTTATTGGTGCTGATCGTGTTGCTGGGTGTGGTGTTTAATTTCAGCCACCTCAACGGCGACGATATCCGCCGCACCGCGTCCCGTATCGCTTATGGACTGGGCGGGAAATTGGACGAGGTGGATGCCATCACCTTTACCGAGGGAGAGAGCCGCACGGTTGTCCCCTTTAAAGATGGGATCGTAGCGGTGGCCGATGACCGCATCAAGGTGTACGATTCGTCGGGCTTGGCCTTTCTCAATGAGCCGCTGGTGATGGAATCGCCCTCGGTGTCGGCTACGGCGCGGCGGATTCTGGTCTTTGACCGTGGCGCCAAAACGGCGGCGGTGTACGACAGTTTTTCTCAGAAAAAGAAATTAAACTTTGAGATGGCGATCATTGATGCCTCGTTAAGCGAGAGCGGAGCGCTGATCGTGGCACACAAGACCGAGGGGTATAAATCGCAGTTAACGGTGTATGATAACGCCTATCGGGAACGCTATAAATGGTATGCGTCCGACACCTATATTACGGCGACCGCCGTTTATGGACTTCCCACCCGTTTTGCCTGTGCCGGTATCCGACTGGGACAGGAGGATCTGGGTTGCGAGGTGGTCTGCTTCGATCCGAAGAAGGAAGAACCGTTATGCCGCGTGGCGGTGGCGGGCTCGTTTGTGTATGACCTGCGTATTGCCGATGCCAATACGGCAGTTTGCGTGACCGATCAGGGCTACTTTGTGTTGGATATGGACAAAGGCACCATACGGTACAGCAGCATGTTCGGACAAAACTCGTTGGTGTGTTTTGATATATCGGAAGAACCCATGATCTTTGCCTTTTCGGGGCGTACCGATCAGGGGTATGAACTGCGTACGGTAAGCGGCGGCAAGGAAACGATTCATTATCTGCCCGCAGCGGCGCAGAGTGTGACGGGGTACGGGCAGACGGTCTACGTCATGATGAACAATGCCTATTACCGATTGGGTACACCGGAACCGATCGCGACGGCCAACCGCGGCGAGTACCGCTTGGATAGCGCCAGAAACGGGGCGCTGATCGCCTATAATTCCCGACAGGCCCGTTATGTGAAATAAGGAGAAAGAGATGCATATTGTATTAGATCTTATCGTGATTGCCATTGTTGTGGTCAGTGTGATTTTGGGCTGGCGCCGTGGCTTTGTCAAGTCGATCTCGGGACTGATCAGTCTGGTGCTGGCGGTGATTATCGTGTCCTCGTTTGCGCAGGCTGTGGCCGAGAAATTAGATGATGCGGTTGTCCGTCCTTGGGCGGTCAAACAGGTCATTCAGACACAAGAGGGTTTGACGCCCGATGCGCCGGTCGATCAACTGGATTTGGCGGTGGTCAATCAGGGCATTGCCGATAAATTCGGCGTGAATCTTCTTGGTGTTGAGGGGACGATGGGCGCCGCTACGGTCGGTGAATATATCGAGGCGGTTATTAAGCATATCGGCATTACCGTAACGGTGAGCATGGCGCTGGCCACCATTGGCTTGTTTGCGCTGGCTTGGCTGGGTATGTTGCTGATCGGGTTGTTGCTCAAGCCGATTTTGAAATTGCCCATTCTCAAACAATGCAACGGACTTCTTGGGGTGGCAATCGGACTTGTCAGCGCCGTCTTGATTCTAATGGTGCTGGCTTGCGTTGTGGAACTGGGCGGGAAGACCGATCCTATGTTTGGTCCGCAAACGGTAGAGAAAACCTACATATTTAAACACATTTTACAGATCAACCCTTTGGTGAATTGGATTACTAAATAACGGAAAGAGATGTTATAAGGTATGTTAAAGCATTTGCCCAACCTGATCACGGTGCTCCGCATTGTGATGACGCCCTTTTTTGCGTGGCTGTATCTGATCGGTCAGCATCTGTGGTCGTTTGTGCTATTGGCGGCCATTATGATCTCCGATCTGGTGGACGGT
Source organism: Eubacteriales bacterium (assembly GCA_045591385.1). Lineage (GTDB taxonomy): Bacteria > Bacillota > Clostridia > Oscillospirales > UMGS1783 > CAKSHC01. The sequence goes on along the minus strand of JAZNSU010000085.1, from coordinate 2,987 downwards.
CATTTGGCGCGAAAATATCATTTGCAGACCAAACTCGGCGCGCTGCTCGATCCCTTTGCCGATAAACTGGCGCAGATCACCATCTGCATCTGCTTGTATCTGCATCATATTGCGCCCTTATGGTTCATGATCGCGCTGATTTTGAAAGAAGCCAGCCAGATCGTGTTAGCCTATATCTGTATTCGCAAAAAGGTGGAGGTGCAGCCGGCTCGTTGGTACGGCAAGGTGGCGACAACCTTATTTTATGCGGTTATCTGCTTCAATCTGGTCTTTACGCCGTTGATCGAAATGCCGCCGATCGTACCACAGATCCTTTTTGTTGTGGCGGCGGTAAGTTTGTATTTCGCTTTTATCAATTATATTATCATCCATCTGCAGGTGTATTTTAAGCAGAAGAAAGAACGGGAAAACAACATTGGATAATAAGATGCTCTGTGTCAAATGCAAAAAGCGCATGGCGGTCGTTTTTGTGGCCCGCATGGAAAACGGGACGACCAAAAACGAAGGCTATTGCCTCAAATGTGCCAAGGAATTAGGTTTGGCGCCGGTCGATGATATGCTCTCCAAGATGGGCATTTCGGCCGAGGAATTTGACTCCATCTCCTCCGAAATGATGGAAATGATGGGGGAAGAGGGAGATTTCTCCGAAGGCGGCGCCCAGTCGATGTCTTTGCTTGGCAAAATGATGGGCAAGAACGAGGAAGAAGTTAACGAAAAGCCAAAAGATGGCAAAAAGCCCAAATATAAATTCCTAAGTCAGTACTGTATTGATCTGACCCAGCGTGCCCGCGACGGCAAGATCGACAAGGTCATCGGTCGGGAAGAGGAGATCTACCGCGCCCAGCAGATCCTGTGCCGGCGCACCAAGAATAACCCCTGTTTGATCGGAGAACCGGGCGTGGGTAAAACGGCCATTGCCGAGGGACTTGCCTCTCGCATTGCGGCAGGAAATGTGCCGGCCAAACTGCGGGATAAACAGGTCTTTTTGCTGGATCTGACGGCGTTGATTGCTGGAACGCAATTTCGCGGTCAGTTTGAAAGTCGGGTCAAAGGGCTGATCGAAGAAGTGAAGAAGATCGGCAATATTATTTTGGTGATCGACGAGGTGCACAATCTGGTGGGTGCGGGCGAGTCGGAAGGTTCGATGAATGCCGCCAATATGTTAAAGCCTGCCCTCTCCCGTGGGGAGATTCAGGTGATCGGTGCAACCACCCTGAATGAATATCGCAAGCACATCGAAAAGGATGCGGCGCTGGAACGTCGGTTCCAGACGGTGATGGTGGAAGAACCCTCTATCGATGATGCCATGGCCATTTTGCGCGGCATCAAGGAGCATTACGAAACCTTCCATAACCTCACCATTTCCGAGGATATCATCCGCAAATCGGTCACCCTGTCCGAGCGGTACGTCACCGATCGGTATCTGCCCGATAAGGCGATCGACTTACTGGACGAGGCTTGTGCCAATGCCGCTTTGAAAAATAAGGCGTTTGATGCGTTGTACGATCTCGAAAAGCAGGTGACGGCTACCGAGGAAAAGATTGCTGCCCTCAAGGAACTGCCGACTGAGCAGATGACCGACGAAACCTATAAGGAACTGGCTGAGAATCAGGCTGAACTGTTGCGCATCACTGCTCAGCGGGATGTGGCTAAGGAGCAGTCGTTGTCTACCGTTACCTTAGAAGATCTGGCGCGCGTAATTGAGTTGTGGACGGGCGTGCCGACGGGCAAGATCATTCAATCGGAAACCGATAAACTGCGGGATCTGGAACAGGTGTTAGGCGCCAAAATCAAGGGGCAGGATGAGGCGATTGCCGCTATTGCCGCCGCCGTGCGCCGTGCCCGCGCCGCTCTCACTCCGCGTAAGCGTGCGGTATCCTTTATCTTTACCGGACCGACGGGTGTGGGTAAGACCGAACTGGTCAAGGTGTTGGCCAAGGAACTGTTTGACACGCCCGAAACACTGATTCGTTTGGATATGTCGGAATTTATGGAGAAGCACTCGGTATCCCGTATTATCGGCTCACCGCCCGGCTATGTCGGGTATGACGAGGCGGGACAGTTGACCGAGAAGATCCGCCGTAAACCCTATTCGGTGGTGCTGTTTGACGAGATTGAAAAGGCACACCCCGATGTGCTCAACATCCTGTTGCAAATTCTCGATGAGGGACGGGTGACCGATGCCCACGGGCGAACCGTTTCCTTTGAACATACGGTTATTGTTATGACCTCCAATGCCGGCAGCCAGATCGGCGGTACGGCGGCGGGCTTCGGTGCTTCTGTCCATACCCGTTCCAAGGAAAAGGCAATGAAAGCGCTGAGCGATTTTCTACGGCCTGAGTTTATCAACCGTGTGGATGAGATCGTCGTCTTTAATCCTCTGCCGCAGTCGGTCTTTGCCGATATTGCCGAAGGGTTTATGAACGAATTGCGTGACGGTTTGGAGGAGCAGGGCATCGTTCTGACATGGGATGATACGGCGCTTGCCTATATCGCCAAAGAGTCTTTTTCGGAGAAATACGGTGCGAGAAATGTGCGCCGCTACGTGGAGCGTCAAGTCGAGGATCGGCTGGTGCGGCACGTGTTTGAGGTGGGTCGATTTGCCCGTGCTCACGTGTCGAGTGACGGTGTAGAATTAAAATTTGAAATAAAATAAAAATTTCTCTTGCATTGTTGTGAAACTTGTGATAGAATATCCAAGCATGTAATACGGGCATTCCGCTGGCCGTGCACGGGTACGGCGAATGAATGTACTGATGATTAATGGAGGATACTATGACTGCTATCGAAAAGTTCAACAGCAAACAGATGAAAGAAAATGTCCCTGCTTTCGAAGTGGGCGATACTGTTGCCGTAAGCGTCAACATCAAAGAAGGCGCGAAGGAACGTATCCAGATGTTTGAAGGCACTGTAATTTCCCGCAACGGCGGTGGTCTGACTGAGACTTTCACCGTTCGTCGCCTGTCCCATGGCGTAGGTGTGGAGAG
>JAZNSU010000084.1:0-8324 GCA_045591385.1 Eubacteriales bacterium | reverse complement strand
TTGACTGCCTTATTTGTCTTCCTAAGACCGCTTGGCCTCCGACTTATCGGTCAATCCATGGAACTTCTTAGGCAACGGCAGCAACGACTTCGCCAACAGGGTGTACCCCGTAACATGAATCGAAATTTCGCCTTTCTGAGTACGGAAAACCAAACCCTTGATGCCGAGAATATCACCAATATCCAGCTTCTTGTAGGCCTTATATTCTTCCTCACCAATATCATCGCGGCGGAAATACATCTGGATGCGCCCCTTGGTATCCCGCAGATCGGAGAAGGAGGCCTTGCCCATGACACGCTTGCTCATCATACGACCGGCCAGCGATACCTCTTTGCCTTCCCATTCTTCAAAATTCTCATGAATGTCAGCACTGTACGCGGTGACATCGTATTTAACATGGGTAAAGGGGTCGTTCCCATTGGCAACCATTTCAGCCAGCTTGTCCAACCGAACCTTTTTCTGTTCAGCAATGTCAACTACTTGTTCTTGTTCCATAACTTTTCATCCTCTCTTTTCAAAACAGGCGTGTAACGAGCCTGTTACACGCCTGCATCAAGTGTCGTTACGCCGTGGGAGTGACGGCCAAAATCTCATAGGTGGTCAAGCCGTAGGTCGTTTCCACCTCAACCGTTTCCCCGACCATATGCCCAACCAGCGCCTTGCCGACAGGACTCTCGTCAGAAATGCGCCCCTCCATGGGATTGGCTTCATTGGAGCCGACAATATCAAAATCGGCATCCTCTTCAAAATCGGGCTCAACGATATGCACATGAATCGAGGTGCCCAGCGACACGGTGTTGTGCTTGATCTGATCCTTAGACAACACAACAGCGATTTTCAGTGTGTTTTCCAGTTCGGCGATGCGAGCTTCCAGTTGCGCCTGCTCATTTTTTGCCTCGTCGTACTCAGCGTTCTCCGAAAGGTCGCCAAAACCACGGGCAATTTTGATCTTCTCGGCCACTTCCGCACGGCGGGTGCCTTTCAAAAGATCCAGTTCTTCACTGATTTGTTTGTACCCCTGCTCGGTAAGTGTTACCTGCTTTTGCATCTTTTTTTCCAGCTTTCTCTATATTTTATGAAATGGGCATAAAAAATCCAGTTATACACCCTTGCATAACAAGGTATATTATATCGGTCAAAGCCCTATTTGTCAAGTGGCAAAATCTTTGTAACAGTAAGGCCTCTTAACCAATCGGCCCGCGTAGCATCATAAAGCATACCCGCAAGTTCCGTCACGCTCCCATCCCAATCAAACGGCGGCCGATAATCCACTTCGTACAGATCCTGCGCCAAATAAATACGCCCCGGCGCCCACCGTCCCCCTTTCAAGGAGGAACGCTTCCCCAATGAGCAGATCACACCCCGCGCCAATAGGTCGGCTTTGGGACTGATCCGTAGCGGCAAGCCATATTCTCGCAATAAACGGCCGGCCAATCGGTGCGCCCGCAATTGATCGGTCGTAACTAAAGTGACATCCCGACAATGTTCGGACAAGGTAATCACCGTCTTCTCACAGCAAAGATTGACCATCGGCGCCAAAATCTGCGCTGGACATTGCGCCGGCGGTAAATGCAAGCGCCCCACCGCCGCCACCGCCGCATCGGGCAAGCGCAACAGGCGATACTCCTCAGCCGACAGTTTGGCAAGCGGGCTTTCTCGTAAAAAATAAGCACAATCGGACGGCACATAATATCGGCAACCGGCCAATAACGCATCGGTCTCGATCAGGCGTCGGGTCCGTTTGGTTACGCGGGCAGGCAGGGTGTAAACCATCCATTCCCCATACCGATCCACCGTCCATTTGCGCCCGAACCCCATTCGCACCACCGCGATCATGCCATCACCTCATGGCAGTATATGCAAAAAATTCCCGCTTATGCGGGAATTTTTCTTAACCTAACTCGATCATGGCATCAATACAACGGCGCGCGCCGTTCATAACCTCTTCGCTCAGTTCCATAGCCTCACCGCCGCATCCTTCCACCGCCGCCAGCAGATCATGCAGGGTGGTGGCACGCATATCGGCGCAAATCAAATTTTTGCTGAGCAGATAGAATTTCTTGTCGGGACAGGCATGCTGCAAATGCTCGGCAATGCTGTTCTCCGTACCGATAATAAATTCCTTGGCATCACTTTCCATGGCATAATCCATAATGCCCTTGGTCGACCCGACATAATCGGCATGTTTCACCACACAGGAGCGACACTCGGGATGCACCAAAAGTTTCGCATGGGGATGTTTGGCCTTAGCCTCCACCGCACACCGTTCAGGGACAGAGGCATGAATGGGACAACCGCCGTCAAGAAGCATAATATTCTTTTCGGGCACCTGTTGTTTTATGTAACTGCCCAGGTTGCAGTCGGGAATAAACAAGATATTTTTCTGCGGCATAGCCTTGACGATCTTAACCGCCGAGGACGAAGTCACACAAACATCGCAAACCGTTTTCAATTCCGAGGTCGTGTTGATATAGGCCACCACGGCATAATCGGGATGCTCCTGCTTGATCTGCTCAATGCGCTCCTTGTTCATCTGGTCAGCCATCAGGCAACCGGCATCCGGATTGGCCAGAATGACCGTCTTGTCTGGCGAGAGAATCTTGACCGTTTCGGCCATAAACCGCACCCCGCACAAAATCACCGTCTGTTGCGGCACCTTGGCCGCCTGCACCGACAGCGCAAAACTGTCCCCCACCAGATCGGCCACCTCAACGATGTCCCGATTCTGATAACTGTGAGCTAAAATGCAAATATCCTTTTCCTTTTTCAGGGCAAGAATCCGATCTTGAATCTCTCGGATCATGATTGACCGCCTTCCACAATATCGCTGTTTTCGTAATTTTCTTCGACCAGTACACCAACATCCACACCAAGCGCCTCACAGGCCGCGATCATATACGGATCCTCCGCATAAGCCATCGTGTAACGGTTAGCCGCCTGCGTATCGTTGAGCGCCACATGGGTATCGGGCGAAAGTCCGATCAACTGATAGGAGGTGCCGGAGGGCGGATAATAGGTAAAGTCAGTCATCTTCAGATAACTGCCGTCAGGCAGTTTGTAGGTTGTCTGTCCCGTACCTTTTCCGTAGGTCGACTCACCGATCATAACCGCCTTATCATAGTCCATCAAGGCAGCGGTAAATAATTCCCCGCCGGAAGCCGTATTCTGGTCGGCCAACACCACCATCGGTACCGTGACTTCCTGTTTGGTCACCGCTTCATACACCGTTTTGTTGGCGCCGTCGCCATTATCCTTGCGCACAGCGGTAGCCACCGTGCCCTTGCCGATCAGTCGGTCAACACACTTCACTACCGCATCAATGGTGCCGCCGGGGTTGTTACGCACATCGAAGATAAAGCCACTAACACCCTGCGTTTCCAGATCGTCGATCGCCTGCCCGAAATAGTCACCGGTCAGGTTGTTAAAGCCGGTGATCTTGACATAGCCGATCGTACCTAATTTCTTGTATTCCACCGTCACCTGTTCGTATTGGGAACGCATAACCGAAAAAACCTGTGTCTCGCCGTTGCGGCTGACGGTAAAGTTGGCCACCGTACCGACCGTACCGGTCAGTTTGCTGACCGCATCGTCATGCCCCAAGGTCAATACGCTGGTATTATCTACCATCGTAATAATATCACCAATCTTGACCCCTGCCGTCTCAGCAGGGGAACCCTTGGATACATGCGTAACCTCTAGGCCAACATTGTCTACCCAAACCACCGTCAGTCCGATACCCTCGTACTGACCGGTAATCTGCGCCTGATAGGCGCGGTATTCTTCTTTGGAATAGTAGGCGGCATAGGTGTCGCCCAAGCCGGCGATATACCCCTTGGCTATGGCATTGGCCAACGTTTCACTGTCAACCGCACCAATATAATGTTCATTGACCAGATCATCAATATTCTTAATCTTGGAAAAGGCCGCCTGCACCTCGGTGAGGTTGCCGATCTTGGTATTGATGATAAAGGTAGTAGCCAGGCAGGAGATAATGATAGCCGCTACGATCAAAAAAATGGTCACGTCTAATCTGACTTTTTTATTCATAACCGTCTCCTTGGTTTAATAGGGACTTACATAGTTGAGCGGATTCACCGCCACACTTACCCCGTTTGCGTTAGGCGCATGAATCTCAAAATGCAAATGCGGGCCGGTGGTGTATACGCCGGAGTTTCCGGTTCGACCAATCAACTCGCCACGGGCTACCGTCTGACCCACCTTAACATATTGAGCACTTAAATGATAATACCGCGATGAATATCCGCCACCATGATCAATGGCAATATAATAACCGCCGTAATATTCATAACTGACCGCCACAACCGTACCGGAATTGGTGGCCAACAACGACGAACCGTAGGAGGCACCAATGTCAATCGCACTATGGAATGTTGTCGGCTGTCCCGTTACCGGATGGGTGCGCCAACCAAAACGAGAGGTAATGATCTTCGCACTGGGCGTCGGCCATACCCACGTTCCGCCAACATAACCGTTTTCCATACTGATCAGCTTGTCAATCTCGGCATTGATCTTGTTCTTGGCTTCTTCCGCTTTATGATTGTTGGCCTCATACTGCGCAATCTTGGCTTGATTGTTGTTTACCGCAGCCTGATATTGCGATCGCAAATTCTTCAAGGATGCCTGCTCTTTATTTAGCGCACTGCGCGCTTCCTCGTTTTCGGCTCGCTTTTCTTCCAATTTCGTTTTCTGCTCATTGATCTTGTCAATGGTATCGTTCATGAGCTTGATCAGGTTATTATCATAGGTCATGATCTGCTCAACCACATCCACACGGGTCAGGTAATCGGTAAAACTACCGGCCCCCAGCAATACGTCCAGATAGGTCGTCTGTCCTGCTTCATAGTTGGCACGCACACGCTCATAGTAAATCTCATAATATACGGCCAACTCGGCTTCATTGCGATCCAGATCGGCCTGCAACACTCCAATCTCAGCATCCAGTCCCGCAATGATGCCGTTATAAACGGCAATCCTGTCCTCATACAACTGAATCTCGCCGTTTAACCGCTTTACCTCGGCATAGGCCGCTTCCATATCAGCCGTAGCTTCTTTGATTAAAGCACTGTAATTTTGCTGTTCCTTGTTGAGTTTATCCAGCTGACTGTACAGATCGTTAAGCGATGCCGCCTGCACCGGCGTTACGTTCGGCGCAAAACAAAGGGCGGTTATCAGCATCACGGGAATGGCCAGCATACTGATCCATTTTACTGCTTTTTTCATCGACATCCTCCCATCAGACATGAAGATGCTTTCTCATGGGGATCAAGCTGCCAAGCGATCCCATCAACAGAGCAAACAAAGCAAATCCGCTCAGTACCATCCACCAGATGCCCGTCCATTCGATCGGGGCAAACAGTGCCAACTGGTTCACGGCGGGCGCCAGCAGTTTATCGTACACATACCACTGGGTAAAGTAGGTGATCCCAAAGGACACCAATCCCAAAATCACACCTTCCCACACAAAGGGACGGCGGATATATCCATCGGTAGCCCCTACGTATTTCATGATGTTGATCTCGGTACGACGGGCAAAAATGGTCATGCGAATGGTATTGGACACGATAAAAATCGACACGAATAACAACACCGCCACAATGGCCATACCGGCCACGCCAACGGCACGGCGAATGGCCACTAAAGTATTAACCACATCCGACGAACTGCGAATATTGGCCACCTGCGAAAACTCAGCAATCTCGCCTAGGGTTTCGTCATACCGTTCCAAATCCGTAATCTTGATATGGTAGGACGCACGCAGAGGATTATTCTCCTTGAGATTATCGAACATATCCTCTTGATCGGGGAACATGCCCATATACTCTTTCAAGGCATCGTCCCGCGATACGTAGTACACTTCGCTCACGTTTTCATGCCCGCGCAACTGGTCTTCCAGCGCGTCGGACTGTTCTTCGGTGGCATTCTCATCAATAAAGACGACCACTTCGTCCTCTTTCTGCATCTGCACCACAAAGGCATTAAGGTTGGCTACAATCAGTACTGCCGAACCCATAATCAGCATACAGGCCGCCATAATGATAATAGAGGCTAAGGACATCCAGAAATGTTTGAATATGCCGCGGAAGGCATCTCGAATGGCTCTCACAGCACATACCCCCCTTCACGGTCGCTGACCACATGGCCGGTGTTCAGGGTAATGACCCTCTTATTATACGCATCTACCAAAGTTTTATCATGGGTCACAATCACCACGGTGATGTTCTGCGCATTGATCAAAGAGAACATCTCCATAATCTCACGGCTCATCACCGGGTCGACGTTACCCGTCGGCTCGTCAGCAATGATCATGCGGGGGGCATTGATAATGGCACGAGCCAAGGTCACTCTCTGCTTTTCACCGCCCGACAGTTCATTGGGATACTTGTCTGCTTTGTGAGGCAATCCCACCAAGGTCAGTACGTATTTGACACGCTTGCGGATCTCGCTTTCGGGCTTGCCAACCACCCGCATGGCAAACGCAATGTTCTCATACACCGTCTTAGACTCGATCAGACGGAAATCCTGAAAGACCACGCCCATAGTACGGCGCAAATAAGGAATATGACGGCGGCGGATCTTGCTGATTTTATAATTATTAACTTCTACCTCACCCGAGGTCGGCTGGATCTCGCCCATCATTAACTTGATCATGGTGCTTTTACCGGCTCCCGACGGGCCGACAACGAAGACAAACTCGCCGTCCTGAATGTCAAAGGACACATGATCGAGGGTATTGACTCCGTTGCCATAGGAGTGGCAAACGTCCTTAAATGAAATCATGTCTTTTCAAACTCCTTTTTTAGAACTGGGTGGGCTTGGAGGACAGGTACTTGCGCACCAGCAGCGCCATCTTGAAGATGATAGCATCCTCAAATTCACGGATATCCAATCCGGTCACACGCTGGATCTTATCCAGACGGTATACAAGGGTGTTGCGGTGAACAAACAGTTTGCGCGCCGTTTCCGACACATTGAGATTGTTCTCGAAAAACTTATTGATGGTAAAGAGAATTTCCTGATCGAGCGATTCCACCGAGCCACGGTCGAACACCTCACGCAGGAACATCTCGCACAGCGTCGTCGGCATCTGATAGATCAAACGGCCAACACCCAGTTTGTTATACGATACGATATTTTTCTTCTTCTCGAAGATCTTACCGATCTCAATGGCGATCTGGGCTTCTTTGTAGGAACGGTTGAGATCGCGCAGATCCCGCACCACCGTACCGATACCGGCACAGGTATGTACGTACAGTTCGCCCTCTAACATCGAGATGATGGAAAGAGCCAACTGTTCCAAATGCTTAGGTTCCACACCGGGATAGACTTCCTTGACCAACAAAATATCATGCTCGTTGATGGAGAGAACATAATCCTTCTGCTTTTCAGGGAAGAGGGAGGCCACCATTTCCAAACTGGCCAGGTCCACCTTGTCCACCATACGAAGCAGGATAACCACACGATCAACCTCACCCAAAAAGCGCAACTGCTTGGCTTTGAGGGCAATGTCCGAATCCCGAATATTATCCAGTACAATATTTTTCAGGAAATCGGCACGGCTGTAATGCTCGTTATAATATTCCCGCACGCTACCCAATGCAATGGACAATACCCCTGCCATTTTGTCGGCAAACTCATCGCCGCCTTCTACAAAAATGACATACTCAGGACGGATATCGTTACCAATCGCGCGATAGGTCTTGCCTGCCGAAATAGCAGTAGAATAGGTATATCCGCCGACGGACGGCATATTGGCGCTGTCGTCTTCCCCAATACGAGTCAGATCGCTGCAGGCCACCACCGTACCCTGCGCATCCAGCACCCCGATCATACGCCCGATCGTGCCGTGCATTTGCGAAACGATCGATTGAAACAATTTACTTGCCATGGTTATCCTCCATGTAGCGTTTTTCTTTCCTGTTTTGGGAATTTTGCATAAATTCACAGATATATTTTATACGAAATGACTAATAGATGCAACTGTTTTTTGCCGTTTTTCTCGATTTTATTGATCATTTTCACCAAAAAAGCGAGAGAAAACCCCCTCATTTTTTACATTTTTGGCAGAAAAAAGGTTGCAAAAAGAGAGTTTTTTTGATATTCTTATGTAATAAAAGCATTGATAAAAGGGGTCAACACATGGAAACCAACGATATTTCCAAAACCTTCGGTATCCTGTCCTTCGGCGACGCGGCTATGAAAGAACGCCTGTCGCCCGCTACCTATGCCTCGATCCGTAAGACGATCGACGAGGGGCGGGCACTGGAAGCCTCCATTGCCGACGAGGTTGCCAACGCCATGAAGGA
>JAZNSU010000083.1:0-6570 GCA_045591385.1 Eubacteriales bacterium | reverse complement strand
GGCCATGAGCGGGCGGCCGAAGCCTTTGGGCGGGGGTATGACAACGCCTGCTATGTGCGGGCGGCGCAGGAATTGCGCAAGCGGGGCATTTTGGTAATTACCCACTGTATTTTGGGCCTGCCCGACGATGAAGATTTTGCCCCGACGGCGGCTCTGCTCAACGCCTGCACCGATGGGGTCAAGTTTACCCAGCTGTATTTGGTTCGGGGGTCGGCGTGGGCCGATGCCGACCTTCCCACCCTGTCCTTGGAAGAATATACCGAACAGTTACGGAAAGCCTTGGGGATGCTGGACGAGCGCATTGTCTTGCATCGGCTGACGGGCGACCCGCCGCAGGATGCCCTGATCGCCCCACTATGGTGCCGAAATAAGAGAAAGGCTAATAATTATATCCGACAGAAAATGGCCATGACGGCGCAGAAACAGGAAGCGAGGGCGTAACCCAAACGGCGTATGCCGTCCCGGTCGCCCGAAGCGGGTTTCAAGCCGAGAGGAGGAGCAAGGAAGTGAATCGGATATTGCCCGCTTAGGGCAATGGAGAGGAACGGACTTTGCGACGACGAGGTGCAAAGATAAGCGAAAAGCCAATAATTATATTCGTCAAAGATTGCCAATCTCATGGTCGTAGACCATACTTCACGGTGTGTCAACACTACTTCACAACGGTAGTTACTTCACGGCGCTGTGCGCTACTTCACGAATACAGTAAAGTATCCCCTTCAGGGGATGTTTCGCACATAAAAAAGAGGCTTACGCCTCTTTTTTTATGTGCCTGACACGTACATGACCAGCCCGTGGGGCAGGAGTTTACAAAGCAGACGATAGAATTTGTAAAACAGCGTGGGGGTATAGATGCCGCGCCCTTTCTTGGCGGCGCGCAGGGAGCCTTTGGCCACCTTGTCGGCATGGCAACGGGGCAGACCCTTTTCCAGCGCATGGGAGCGCCCCACGATGCCGCCTGCTTGGAAAAATTCGGTATTCATGGGACCGGGGCAGGCGACACAGACCGAGATGCCCTTCTTTTTCAGTTCCCGTCGGAGCGTTTTGGAGAACTGGAAGACATAGGCCTTCGTCGAGCAATAGACGGCCATGCGGGTATTGGGGGCAAACCCCGCAATCGAACCGACATTGAGTATGACCGCACCCTTTGTCATATAGGAAAGGCAGAGGTTGGTAACGCCCGTCATGGCACGGACATTCAGGTCGGTCATGCGAGTTTGGGAAGACAGGTCCATATCCGCGAAATCGCCCACGGTTCCGCAACCGGCATTGTTGATGAGGATACGGATGTTGGGCTTTTCGGCTTCTAATTTCTCACGCAGGGTGGCGAAGGCCGATTCCAAGGTCAGGTCGAGGGAGAGGGGTAGGATCTCCTTATCGGGATAGGCCTCGCAGAGGGCTTGCAGGCGGTCGGCGCGGCGGGCGATGATCCAGATTTGGTCGAGGCTCTCGTCAGCACTCAGCAGGCGCAGGTATTCCTGTCCCAATCCCGCCGAGGCGCCGGTCAAGATGGCAATATTCATAAAAAACTCCTTTATTTGATGTTAAGTATAGTGTATAATAAAAATAAAAAAAGGTCAATGTTATGAAGAAAATACTTGGTTTTCTATTGGTTTTGCTTTTGCTGACGGGCTGTTCTGCCAAGGCGATCATGACGGTGGACGGGTTTGAGGTATCGCAAGACTTGTATCACTATTATTATCAATCGGCCGCCGACCAATACGAGGGCGACACGGCCGCTTCTGAAGCGCGGGAACTGTTACGGGCTCATGTGGCGGTGATCCGTTTTGCTGAGCAGTACGGCATTTCCCTCTCGTCTGCCGAGGAAAAGGAGATCGACCGTCAGATCCAATCGTCCAAGAACCGCAACGACGATTTTGCCGAGCAACTATCTAAGCAAAATCTGACCGAGTCCCTCTATCGGGAGTTGTGCCTGCACGATGCGTTGCGGGAAAAACTGATGGCGCATTTGCACGCCTCCGTTTACACGGTAACCGAGGAGCAGATGCGGGAGATTCTACAAGCCGAATTTGTATGCGTGCGCCATATTTTCTTTGAAAACACGGTGGACGGCGCCGAGCAAGCGGCACAGACCGTAGCCGCACAACTGTCGACGGGGGCGGATTTTGATGCGCTGTTTACGGAGTATATGGGGCAAGACTACTCCGACGAGCCCTATCTGTTCGGCAAAGGCTACATGGTAGAGGAGTTTGAGCAGGCCGCCCGTGCCCTATCCGTCGGGCAGGTCAGCGGCGTGGTGCAGACCGCCTACGGCTGGCACATCATTTACCGCCTGCCGCTCGATTGGGACACCATCGAAAAGAATTTAGATACCATAACTGAGGAATATATCCAGACGCAGATCTCCATGGATATGGCGCAGGCGGCGTCCCAATATGAAATTGTAGAATAAAAAAGAGAGTCATCTTCCGATGACTCTTTTTTGATGGAATTTTTTGCGGCGCCACACCGACGGGGAGAACAATAACAAAATGGGGAAGATCTCCAGCCGTCCCAGCAACATATTGAAGCTCAGCAGAAGCTTGGATCCGCCGGAGAAGGCGGCGAAACTGCCCAGCGGGCCGACCTTGGACAGGCCGGGGCCGATATTGTTCAGGCAGGAGGTTACCGCCGTGAAATTGGTGGTAAAATCAAAGCCCTCCAAACTGATGAGCAAAGTGGAAACCACAAAGATCATGAGATAGACCACAAGATAGACGTGGGTGCCTCGCACCACGTTCTCGTCCAGCCGTTTCCCCTCGAAGTGCACCGTTTCGACGGCGTTGGGGTGGAGCATACGGCGCAGGTTGCGGACGGCCGTTTTGAAATAGATGACTAGACGGGAGATTTTAAGGCCGCCGCCGGTACTGCCGGCGCAGGCGCCGAAGAACATGAGCAAAATCAAAATAAACTGGGAGAAGGACGGCCACAGATTAAAGTCGACCGAGGAAAATCCGGTGGTGGTAATGATGGAAGCGACTTGGAAATAGGCGTGGCGCAGACCCGTCCAGAACGAGCCGTACATCTGCGTAATATTGACGGCGATCAACAGCACCGCCGCCGCTATGATGCACAGATAGGCACGCAATTCCTCGCTTTTGAAGACCTCCCGTATCTTGCCGATGAGCAGGAAATAAAAGAGGTTGAAGTTGATGCCGAACAGCAAACAAAAGGTGCCGATGACGATCTCGAAATAGAGATTGTTATAGTGACCGACCGACAGGGCGTAGTTGGAGAAGCCGCCCGTACCGGCCGAGCCGAAGGCGTTGATGCAACTATCATACAGGCTCATGCCGCCGCAGACGAGCATCACAATTTCCAGCACCGTCATGGCCAGATAGATGCCGTACAAGATGCGGGCGGTATCGCTCATTTTGCTGACGAGTTTGCCGGCGGTGGGGCCGGGAACTTCGGCACGCATCAGGTGCATGGCCGAGCCGCCCGACGAGGGCAGAACCGCCATGACGAAGACCAGCACGCCCATGCCGCCCAGCCAGTGGGTGAAGCTGCGCCAGAAGAGCAGACCACGGCCCATGGCTTCGACGTTGGTTAAGATCGATGCGCCGGTGGTGGTAAAGCCCGACACCGTTTCAAACACGGCATCAATATAGTTGGGCACAGCGCCCGACAGATAGAAGGGCAGTGCGCCGAACAGCGAGAGCAAGATCCAAGACAGGGCAACGGTGACCAGCCCGTCACGGGCGAAGATGGCGGTGTTATGGGGGCGGTTGGTAACCAATACCAGCCCCAGCGCCAGCAAGAAAGCGATAATCACGGCAAAGGCGGTGAAATCACCCTCGCCAAAATACAGGCACACGCCTGCGGGCAGGATCATAGCCAAGGCCTCGACCAGACAGATCTTGCCCAAAATATAGCCGATCATTTTGACATTGAGCATGGCGTTACCTCAGAATGTCGCGCAGGTCGCTCAATTCGGTATCGGTGGTGACCAGAATCACGTCGTCGCCGTTTTGCAGGCAGTCATGTCCCGAGGGGGTGATGATCTCGCCGGACGGACGGACGATCGCCGCCAGCAGCACGCCCTCTTTGATGGGCAGGTCTTTGAGCGATTTACCCAGATCGGGGAAAGATTCGGTGATGGTAAATTCCAGCGCATCGACCTTGCCGCTGATCAGATGGTGCAAGGTTTTGGCGGGCAGACCGTCGGCATTATGCATCGCGCGCACATACACCAAGATACGCTCGGCCGTGACCTCGGCGGGCGATACCACCGTATCGAGCAGTCCCGTCTGATCGAGCAGGGTGCGAAGCGAGCGGCGGTTGACCTTAGTCACCACCTTGCAATTGTGGTCGTGCGACACATTCATGGCCATGAGGATATTGGTTTCGTCGATATCGGTCAGCGCGACAAAGGCATCGACCTCACCAATGCCTTCTTCGGCCAGCAGTTCGCTGTCGGTACCGTCGCCATGGATGACCAGCGCACGGGGCACAATCTCGGCGAAGTGGCGGCAACGCTCCTCATTCTGGTCGACAATCTTGATGGACATACCGGCGTCGGACAAGGCTTGCGCCAGATAGTAGCCGGTGGTGGAGGCGCCCACCACGATGACCGAGCGGGCACGGCTATGGCGCATACCGATGGCACGGAAGAATTTTTCCAGCGTTTGGGCGGGGGCGGTCAGATACACGGTGTCCTCGGCCTGCAAGGTGAAATTACCCGAGGGGATGGTGACCCGACCTTGGCGCTCGACAGCGCAGATGAGCACCTGTACGCGGAATTTCTTATTCAGATCCATCAGCTTGATCCCGCACAAAGGCGAGTCCTCATGCAGATGGTGTTCGATCAGTTCGATGCGCCCTTTGGAGAAGGCCTCGACCTTGCTGGCGCCCATCAGGCGCAGGACACGGGCGATTTCACGGGCGGCCTCCTTTTCGGGGTTGATGGCCATGGTAAGGCCCAGTTCCCGACGCATGAAGCGCAGCTGTTTCTCGTACTCGGGGTTACGGACACGGGCGATGGTGCGGGCCGCGCCCAGTTTCTTGGCGACCAGACAAGCAATCATGTTGATCTCGTCGCTATCGGTGGTGGCGATCAGCAGATCGGCCGTAGCCACGCCCGCTTCGCGCTGGATGTCTAAATTGGCGCCGTTGCCCTCCACGCCCAGCATATCGTAGGTGTTGACCAGACGCTCAAGCACCACCGCATCGGTATCAATGACCGTTACATTATAATTTTCTCGCGCCAGTTGTGCGGCCAGCGTTTCGCCGACCTTACCGGCACCAACAATAATGGTATTCATGATATCCCTCACTTTACTGAGTACTATTATATAACAATTCCGCAAAATTTCAAGTACCTATATCTTATCAAGGAAACCGTAGGTTTCTTTGAAATAATTAGGTGTTGAAATGACAACAAAGATGCGGTATAATGGAGAAAGCGTACGAAGTTAGGAGTAAAGTTTGTGAACTACATTATACTGGATATGGAATGGAACCAGCCGCCGCATCCCAAGCGGATGGTGCGCAAGCCGGTGGTGCTGGTGGGCGAGGTCATACAGATCGGCGCGGCCAAGGTCAACGAGGCGTTGGAAGTTGTCGATACCTTTAAGGCGATGGTAATGCCCCAATTTTACACCCGCATGCACAAGCATGTGACCCGCGTGACAGGGCTGACCGATGACGATCTGATCCAAGGCCTCCCCTTTCCCGAGGCGTTTGACGATTTTGCCAAATGGTGCGGCGAAGACTGCGTGATCCTCACTTGGGGTCCCGACGACATTCCGATGCTGCGCACCAACATGATGCTGCACGGTCTTAACTGCCCTCTGCCGCCCTGCTACGATCTGCAGGTCATTTACGACGGGCAGATCACCCATGAAAACCGCCAACACTCCTTGACGGCGGTGATGGAAGCCCTGGGCGAGCCGGCGCTCGATGCCCACGATGCCTTAAACGATGCCCTCAACACCGCCAAGGTGTGCCTGCATTTAGACATGGTCAAGGGACTGGCCGAGTACCCCGTGCCCACCCGAAACGGGCAGGAACGCAAAGGACCGGCCTTTGCCAACAAAGAAGAGGCGATTCGGGAGTTGCGTGATCTATACTGTCCGTTTTGCGGACACCATATAATACTGAATGTATTTAAGGAGCAAGATTCTCGGCACACGATTTCGGAAGTGGAGTGCGAGGGCGGGCATCATCTAACCGTGACCTTCCGCTTTACCAAGTGGCCCGATCGGTTATACACGGCATCCCGCATCATTACCGAGCAGACGGTTGATTCCTCGGCCGAGCCGCCGCAGAAGAGGCGCCGGCGCCGCCGCAAAAAGAAAACAAACGAAAAGAAAGAACCTCTTAATTCTTAATTCATAACTCTTATCTATGCAAAAAAAGAGAGTCACCTTGCGGTGACTCTCCCTTTTTTGCATCAATTACTTGATCGAGGCGTACATGGCGTCCATTTCGGGGTTCGGTAACTCACCCCGAAATCTCCTCTGCGCTCGAAACCCGCTTCGGGCGGCCGGGATGAAGTCGGAGGCCAAGCGGGCTTAGGAAGACAAATAAGGCAGTCAACTCCTTGGCTCACAGAACGACATGGCTACG
>JAZNSU010000082.1:0-9480 GCA_045591385.1 Eubacteriales bacterium | reverse complement strand
TGAGAAACGACGAGGATATCGAGAGCGCCGTTGCCGTTGCCATCGAGCTTTTCCATGTCCTCGTTGGTTGCTTTGGCGTTCAAATAAACCTGGCAAAGGCTGGGATAGGTAGTATCACCTGCGGGGAGAACGCCGTTTACGTGACGGTTAACGTCGCTTGCGCCGCGGTATACATACTCATACAAACCATAGGTATTACCGTCAACTGTAATCTGACCAATATAATTGGAAATCCAAGGAGCGAGGTTGGTATCAGCTTGATCTGCCGGAACGCAACGACCACTGATACCGATCAGGCTTGCATCGCCTGTGCCGTTCTCAATAGCAACGAGAGTACGAACGTAAGCGTCGGTCTTACCGGTGTTTTCAACAGTAACGAATTTATCCTGTGCGTTCTTAGAAGTAAACACCTGCATAGAGCCATAGGAATCTACCTGAGTCATTCGGACAATGGTATCATCCCAAGGGCCAGCACCATTATTCGTGCTCTCAGTAGCAGGCAGCAGATCCTTGCCCTGAGTGAAGTCCTTCAATACGTAGCTTGTTACACCGTCGATGGTGTCGGTCTTGTAAGTGCCGTCTGCATCTACAACACGCTCATACTCATGCTGTGCGATCTCAACATTGCCGACCGTCATAACGTTGACATCGGAATCTTCCCATGTCAGATAGGCGATCGTGCCGGTAATGGCCAGAGCCGCTACCGCCACAAGCGCCAATGCACTCAATAAGAATTTTTTCATATTTTTTCTCCTTTATAAACCGTCATTCTTTATCCATCCATGGAAACACTTAGGCTGACCATCGGGGGAGATAAACGGTCTACCTCCTCCCCCAAATGTGAATTTTCCGGGAAGGATATAATTGCTTTTGCCTCTCGGCAATCCAAAAGCACCAGCCCTTGCTCATGCTCTTGAATTGCCGCCTATCCCCTTTCGGGGATAGGACAACATGTGTTTTATAAGTTATTTTGCGGAAACCGTCCATGTAGAACCGCTCTTGACCGCCACATACCCATCGGCAACCCACGCAGAGGGGTCAAAGCCAAAGGTGCCGCCGGTAATGATGACCTCACCATCACCAAGAATACCGGCTGTATATCCGCTGCGGGTCGACGCCGGACCAAAAGTACCGCCGTTTACGTAAACGGTTGCACCCGCACCGGCATAGATATAGGCACGCTTCTGATTGAGCGTCTTGCTGAAAGAAAACTCACCGTCGTTGATCACAACTACCGTGCCGTTACCTACCACATAGAAATTATATCGACCCGAGGTAGATGTCGTGCTAACGTCAATCGTGCCGCTGTTGAATTCAACCTGAGCTCCGTCAACGGCACCGATACCACCGCCGCCGGATGTAATATCTACATCGTTATAGACCGTCTTGGAACCGGCCGTATTGATGCTGGCGTAATCATTAGGAGTTCCGGTTTCCATGGCAACCGTATCATAGGTGGCCTCTCCGTTGTTTTGAGCATAATCACCCGTGATGGTTCCGTTCGAAATGTTGGCATTTCCGTTATTGGTAAACACACCGCTGAGAGTCTTGTTATTCATATTCATGCTAACATCTGCCCCCTCGGCAACCGTCGTGTCCGTTTCAATGTCAGCATCAAAGGTCAGATTGCTGGAAATGGCAACATAGTCATTGAGCTGATCCGCATTATTTACGGTCAGTGTCGGAGTAGCCCATTCCTCACCGTTCTTGCCCCACTGCGTGTTGTACGCCGCATAGGCCGCTTCAACCGAATCAAAACCCTTTTCCTGAACCGCATAAGCGCTGACGTAGATCATGGGCACGCCGTCGGTATTGATGTTCCAATCAATATCCGTTACCACACCATTGGCTACCTTGTGAAGATAGCCGTCCGGATCAATATCCACCGCCGTATCTAAGTAGACCTTCGTCATGGCACTGTATTTAGTTTCCTCGCCGGGTTTGAGCGCCGTTTCGTACAAAACGGTGTATACATTATACTCTTTGCCCTCAATGACTACATTCTTTGCCACGTTCCATGCGCCGTCGTTCTTAGTCCAATTCCAATAGCCGTCGGCAACGGATTCCTTCTCATAATTGAAATGAATCACATTCTTTGATGCATCATCATGGTCAAGGACAGCCGGCATGGCGATCTTAACCCATACCCATGCGTCCGACTTACCAACGTTGGAAACGGTAACGTCTTTCGTAATGTCAACACCCGGGATCAGGGTTGCACCCTGTTCAAAATCCTCATTCAGAGTAATGTCAACGTTGCCCCAGGTAAACACATTAACATTACTGTCACGGTCAGTCAGATACGCGATCGTACCGGTAATGGCCAGAGCCGCCACCGTTACAACAGCCAAAATACTAAGTAATACTTTTTTCATCGTATTTTCTCCTTATTTACATAAAAATTGCTGTTATCCAAACCAAAAACCCATGTCGTCTGACCGTTAAGGGTACTCCCCTTCCGCATGTGCTTGGTCTTGGTTTGGTTTCTTGCCATACGGCAACTCAAAGACACAAGCACCCTCATGTCCTTGAGTTGCCGCCCACCCCCGAAGGGATGGAACGGCGTGAGAGGAAATAATGTGGAAAACGAAATTATAGACGAGGAAGGAATATGCGCCAAAGCCTACGACGGCGTCGCCGCCATTTCTTTTGTTCCTTCCCCTGTGTTCGGCCGATCTCCATGTCTATAAAGCGCCGTTGCCGAAGATACCTTTGGATCTTCACTGCCAGATCGACGATCAGAGCCAGACCGACCAATGCGGCACACAGGCCGAAAATGATATTTGTCATAGTGGTATTTGTGAAGAAAATCTTATTATTGAGTTACTGCCCATGCTTCCGCCGCGCTGGCCATACCTGCCTTCTGTACGGCATAACCGGTCACCGTCAGTTTCGGATAGATGCTGTTTTCGTCCAGTTCATTAAGCTTCTCTTTAGTCACCGTATCCAAAACCATCACGGTGTTGTCCTTGATAATGCCGAACGCCTTATTGTCATCGACTACATCGGCAGCAGTCACCTCACGGTAGTATACGCCGTCAACATTGGCCAGTTCCGTCCAACCGTCGGCCATTTCATAGGTCATGAACTCATCAAAATTCGCATTGGTCGACTTCTCCAGTTTCACAAACACCCAGCAATCCTCGCTGCCCTTTTCTACGGTCAGCACCGGATCCTTAGTGATCTTTTTTCCGGGCATCATCTTGTATTCGTTGGTGAATGGATTATCGTCACCATCATTGGTGTCGGTCTCGGTCAGGTTAATGTCGATATCGCCATAGGTAAAGGTGTTGACCACCGCCTCGGTCTTATCAATCAACCAGGCCAACGTTCCGCCTACCATACCTAGCATCATGACAGCCGCCGCAAGGAGTGCGATCAGTCCTTTTTTTGAAAGTTTTTTGGTTTCTACTGCATGTCTTGCCATGATTGCTTCTCCTTATCGATTCACTTGCTCGTCAAAAGCCGTCCATGCTTCATTTGCATCGGCAAAGGTCTCAGCCTGAATGGCCTCACCCACTACCGTGATCTTCAGATCGGAAATCGTCTGCATCTCATCACGGGTGATCTCTCCGGGCACCTTAAATTCGGTAAAGAGCGCCGGAAGTTTTAGATCGGTATCGCCCGCCGTCACAATGTCGGCATAACGGAACTCATATACGATCGTAGCGTTATCACTTCTGTCTACACCGTTGAGCTTCCAATTATAACTAAAATTACCGAAAATATCGGTCAGTTCCAGATCGTGTACATCAAAGATGGCATCCAGCTCGGCCTGCTTGTTGATGGTAACGATCATGCGAACATAGGTAGGCTCACTGTTTGCCAGCACCGTCATCGTCGGATCCTTCACGTAGGTCTTACCGGGAATCAAATGATATTTGTTGCCATCCGCCGTACGGTCATTCGTTGCTTCCCCGTTTTCGATCTTGGTTTCGTCCAGCGTGATCTGCACATCACCAACCGTAAAGGTGTTTACCACCTCATCACGATCGGTCAGAAACGCCAGCGTTCCCGCTGTGACCGCCGCCAACAGCACAACCGCACAAACGGTGATCCACCATGTCTTACTCTTCATTCTTCTCTTCTCCTTTTCCTTGTGTTTCTTTGTAAGTGTCCGATAAGAACACAAGTATAATAATCAATGCGACCGCCGCAATGGCTACATAGAGTCCGGGCGGATGCTGAATAAACGCCGCTACATACCCCAAAAGAGGAATACAAAATATGGCCTTTCCTACAACCGCTGATTTGGATACCAAACCTTTATCGGCGCCGTCATTGGCATCTCCTTTGGTGCGAAACCGCTCCTCACCCGTGGCCTCATCAGTAACAATTTCCACAATGCGGTGGGTCGCCGTCATCGTATCGGTCAACTGAAAGGTGATCACATCTCCCACTTCCAACGTTTCCGGATCCGCAGAGGTGATATACAGTAACGAACCGGTGGGATATTTCGGCTCCATTGACGGCGAAAGAACCATGTAAATCTGAACCCCAAACACTCTCACTCCAACCATCAGAATGGCCAGCAAGATCATCAACCCCATAAAAACAGTTGAGGTAATCTTAAGCGTTTTTGCCATCATGTTGCTCATACTCACTCCTTATACCCCATGCCAACTGCGGCTCCATCGCCGAATAGATAATGCGAAACAGATTATCCGCCGTCGCATCGCTGTCATCAATCTCGCCCCGAAATACCCGAATCGACGAGGTCAACATGAAATCCAAAATGTGATTGAGCAACCGCCAGGTATCCGCCTCATTGCGAAAAGCAGGCTGAAATACCTCTACAACAGGCTGATAATCCTGCCGATGTCTCTCGTCTGACAACCGACTGAAATAAGGCGAATAGTAATAGCGGATAAATGCATGACACCGCTCCGGCATACAAACCATAAATTTCCATATCATAAAAAACAGGGCCCGACACCGTTCCTTGATCTCGATGGTGGTGATCTCCATCACCGGCAAATACTTCAGAATCCCCCCGATCAGTTCACTGTCTAACTGTTCAAAGGTCTCCCGTAATAAGGTATCTTTATCGTTGAATAATCGGTATATGTATCCTTCATTGAGTTGCGCATACGAAGCCACCGCCTTGGTCGTGACCCGATCCATGCCCTCGGTAGCAATAATATGTATCACACTCTCCCGTAATCTTCTTTTATAATCTTCCTGCTCCATCGTCGTACTCTTTCTGTAGCGTTCACTCTCATTTCTTTCCATTTAAGGCTAAAAATTCCAAAAAAGGTGCAAAAAATAAGACGCCTCCCTCCCTAGTCGGACAAGAGGCGTTCGCAGTGGTCGAGTCTATTCGGTTGTGACGGAAAGTAAATATCCAACCTCAATTCACATCAAACATTTACTCTCTAATGTGTATGCATTATAACACGCTATCCGGTAAAATTCAATGCAAATTTCTTCCAAATAAAAATCTCTCATTGGTTGGTTTTTATAAAACTTTTGGCAATTACTTCCAAATTTTTTTTGTGTCATGATTATACCACGACAATACCCGCTTGACAAGAGTATATTTCTTCCAAATGAAAAATTACAGAAGCCATAAAAACGAAACCCCTCGAACCATGTCGAAGGGTTTGTGTTTTTGTCATTTTGGCAAATATCCTTTTTGTATGCAGTCTTCTACGATATACTCAATCACCGGCCAGAGCTTGGGAGCCCCGATTTGGATCGGCGCCATCCTCCGATAGACATCATCGCTGTGAATGTCACCCAGATGCCAGGTATGCCCGCCCGTCATGTAGTTATTCATCAACGGCTGAATACGGTCCATCGCCGCCGCATACCGACTGTCATCGGTCTGTTCCTCATCAAATTCCCGCCACAACGCTTCAAAATAGGCGCCTTGATCGGGTTCCAGCATGGAAAACAACTTCTCGGCCGCCGCATTCTCCCGCTCAGCCTTATCCGTATTGGCCGCTGCATCGTAACAGAAAGTATCCCCCGCATAAATCTCAATCAAATCGTGCACCAATACCATTTGCACCACACGGTTGATGTCAATCTCCCCCGCCGCGTATTCCTGCAAAATCATAGCATACAACGCCAAATGCCAACTGTGCTCGGCATCATTTTCCCGATGCGACCCATCGGCAAGCAGCGTCTGCCGTAAGACTGTCTTCATTTTATCAATCTCAATCAAAAACCGTAACTGTCCTTCGATTCGTTTGGCATCCATTCTTTTTCACCTCGCCCCTATTATACCTTATAGGAGTACCATCCGCAAGAGTTTCCCAAACAGAAAGCCGAAATTCACCCGTTCCACCGCACGCTGTGCCACCAGCGTCACCGTGTGTAGGAGTTTATCGCCGCAATAATATTCCAGCTTGCCTAAGGTCTGCCCCTGCTCCACAGGCGCCGTCACTCCGTCTACTAACTCTACCTTGCAGGTAATGCTGTTCTTCTCACTCTTGCCTACCAACAGCGTGATCTGTTCTTCTTCCATATACGGGACAAGGTTTTCTACCTGTCCACCGTCTACCCTGACCGACTCAAATCCGCTCTGCCTCTCCAGATTCACCACCGCATAGTTGGCAAATCCATGATCGAGTAACTTCTTGGCCTGCTCGTTGCGAATAGCCGAACTCTCCGATCCCATGATTACGGCTATCAACTGCATATCCTCCCGTTTGGCTGTAGCGCTGATGCAGAACCCCGCATTGGACGTCGAGCCCGTCTTGAGTCCGTTGGTCCCCGAATAAAACCGCACCAGTTTATTGGTGTTGCTCAGCCCGAACGCCCCGTCACGAATGGTGTCCATCCAGATGGTGGTGTAATTGAAAATGGCCGCATGGCTCATCAATTCCCGCGACATAACGGCAATGTCATATGCGCTGGTCATGTTACTCCCGTTATCATCCAGCCCCGTGCAGTTGACAAAAGAGGTGTCGGCCATCCCCAACTGAGATGCCCGCTCATTCATCATCACCACAAAGGCATCCTCACTTCCGGCCACATACTCGCCCAGCGCCGTCGTCGCATCGTTGGCACTGGCCACCGCCACGCACTTGATCAGTTCGTGCACCGTCATCTCTTCGCCCGCCTCTAAATAGACCTGCGACCCGCCTTTGCCCGCCGCATACTCGCTGACCTGCACCACGTCTTCCATCGTGATCCGCCCCTGATCAATCGCCTCAAACACTAAGAGAAGACTCATGATCTTTGTCACCGACGCCGGCGGGAGCGCCTCATGCTCATTCTCCGCATACAAAACCGTCCCGCTCCCCGCTTCCATCAACAAACAGGACTTGGCCTTGATATCCAAATCGATCGGCTCGGCCATCACGTCGGTGCTGTCTGCCAGATCATCGGCCAGTACCGGCACACATAGAAAACTAAAAACTAATAAAAATGCGAATATCCTTTTCACGGTTCTATCACCTCATCAAAAGGATATTCGCATTCGTTGTTGTTTATGAAAAGAAACTACGATAAAAGCCCTCATCTTGGGTATGCCCCACCACCGAGATGCTCATGTTTTCATAATTCAGAATCTCCCGCGCCACGTCCCGCACCTGCTCAGCCGTAACGCCCTCAATGCGTTGCAGGATCTCGTCGGCATCAGTCTCCCCTAAACCGTAGATTTCCCGCTTGGCCCGCATCTTCATGTGCGCCGAAGAACTCTCCAATTCCAGAATCATCCCGCTGGCCAACTGCTCCTTGGCTCTTGCCACCTCAGCATCGGTAAACCCGTTTTGCCGAATCTCATCCAACTCCTGCCGAATCCGTGTCAGGCACTTGGACTCAGACGTAGGCGCCAACGCCGTGTAGATGTAGAACAACCCCGTGTGCAGATAGGGCGACAAATAAGAGGAAATGTTGTAGGCCAATCCCTCCTGCTCCCGAATCGAGCGGAACAGGCGCGAGGACATGGTGCCACCCGTCAAAGCCGACAGCACCGACACCGCATACCGCCGCTCATCAAACATCGGATAGGACGCAAATCCGATACATAAATGATTCTGCTCAATGTCTTTCTCGGTCAACGCACATACACCTGTGTACGATCCGTTCTCGGCATCCTCCACCGCTTCTCCCTGCGCTACCTGCCCGAATAACCGTTCGCACTCAACCAAAAACGCCCGTTCATCCAAACGCCCGCTGGCACTAATCACAATGTTGGCACCCACATAATGGGTCTGCTGATACTCCCGCAAAACGTCAGCCGTGATACGCTCCACCGTCTCCGCCTTGCCTAGAATTTCACGCCCCAGTACGCTGTCCTGCCAAACTCCTTCGCTAAGGCGGGCCATCACTAAGTCTTCCGGACTGTCCTCGCACATGGCAATCTCCTCTAAGATCACCCGCCGCTCGGTCTCCACTTCCTCAGTCAGATAGGCCGGATGCAATACCATATCCGAAAGCAACTCCAACCCTCTGGATACATGCTTATCCAGCATCGTGCAATAATAACAGGTCAATAGTTTGGCGGTGTAGGCATTGACATACCCGCCCATCGCATCAAATTGCTCAGCCAACTCCCCCGCACTGCGGGTCTTTGTGCTCTTGAATGCCATATGTTCACAAAAGTGCGCCATACCGGCATATTGTTCGGGGTCGGCCGCCGAACCGCCCTTGATCCATACCCCGCAACTCACACTGCGCAGATGATCCATCGGCTCGGTCACCACTGTCACTCCGTTTGCTAATCTTGTTACCATAATCCCTCAAAATACGACAAGGGAGAGGTAAAAACCTCTCCCCGTTTGTTTATTCGTTCTCAGCAGCCTTCTGCTGTTCCAACTCGGCCAATGCAGCCTTGCGGGAAAGATTCATTCTGCCCTTTTCGTCTACGCCAAGGAACTTGACCCAGATCTCATCGCCGATGCTCACCACGTCCTCAACCGTCGGCACACGCTTGTTGTCGAGCTGAGAAATGTGAACCATGCCCTCCTTACCGGGAGCAAATTCAACGAAAGCACCAATCTTGATGATACCGGTAACGGTACCCTTATACAGCGCACCCACCTCAGGATCTTCCACGATCGCCTTAATGGTAGCCATGGCCTGCTTGCCGCCCTCATTGCTGTAGGTGGCAATAAACAGACGGCCGTCCTCCTCAATGTCGATCTTGGTGTTGGTGTCCGCCTGAATCTTCTGGATGACACAACCGCCCTTACCGATAACATCGCGGATCTTATCGGGATTGATGTTCATCATCAGCATCTTAGGCGCATACTCGCTCAGCTCCTCACGGGGCTTGTCAATGGCCTTGAGAATCACTTCGTCAATGATGTGGAAACGAGCCTTCTCGGTCTTCTCCAGTGCCGACCAGATGATCTCTTCGGTCAAACCGTCGATCTTCAGGTCCATCTGAATGGCGGTGATACCCTTCTTGGTACCGGCCACCTTAAAGTCCATATCGCCGAAGAAGTCTTCGATACCCTGGATATCCACCATAGTAACGAAGGTATCGTCGGGACGGGTGATCAGACCGCAGGAAATACCTGCAAC
>JAZNSU010000081.1:0-2083 GCA_045591385.1 Eubacteriales bacterium | reverse complement strand
ATGATGGAAGTGTATCACAAGGCTCGCCGTGCCGGCGTTAAGGTTGTCGGTCCGAACTCTTTTGGTGTTATCTCTCCCGGCAAGTCTAAGGCGGGATTCATGGCGCATCGCCTCTTTATTCCCGGTAACGTTGGTCTGATGTCCCGTAGTGCTACCAACTGTTATGAAACGGTTCTGATGCTGACTCAGGCCGGTATCGGTCAGAGCACTTGTGTCGGCGTTGGCGGTGATATGATCCCCGGTTCGACCTTTGTGGATGTTTTGCCTCAATTTGAAGCTGACCCTGAAACCAAATGCGTGATCATGATTGGTGAAATCGGCGGTAACGAGGAAGAATTGGCCGCTGAATATATTAAGAATCACATGACCAAGCCGGTCATTGCCTTGATTGCCGGTAAGAACGCGCCTAAGGGCAGAAGCATGGGACATGCCGGTGCGATCGTTTCGGCGGATGGTACGGGTAGTGCGGAGAACAAGGAAAAGGTTCTTCGTGAGGCCGGTGTACATATTGCCGAGACTACTACTCACATCGTGGATATTGTTAAACAAGTTATGGCTGAAAATAAATAAATTAGAGGTGCAATTATGACGAAAAAACAGTATCTTGACACCTTATTGATGATGCACCGTATCCGTGCATTCGAGTATAAGGCTGTTGAATTCTTTGAGACCAACGTATTGCGTGGTTCCGTACATCTTTGCATCGGCGAGGAAGCGGCTCCTGCTACAATGGCCAATTTTATCACCGATGAAGACTACATTACTTCTACTCACCGTGGTCATGGTCACTGCATTGCCAAAGGTGCTGATCCTAAGTACGCTCTGTGCGAACTGATGGGTAAGCAGGACGGCTATTGCCAGGGCCGTAGCGGTTCGATGCATATTGCAGACTTTTCCAAGGGTAACCTGGGCGCTAACGCGATCGTTGGCGGCGGCTATCCGATTGCTACCGGCGCCGCTCTCGGTGTAAAGATGCAGAATCAGGACCGCGTGGTGGTTTGCTGGAGCGGTGACTCGGCTACCAACGAAGGTACTTTCCATGAAGCGCTGAACCTGGCCGCTATCTGGAAACTACCGGTTATCTTCGTAGTGGAAAATAACCTGTACGGCATTTCCGTTCCGTCTTGGCAGAGTACTTCGGTTAAGGATATCTCTGTCCGTGGTGCTTCCTATAACATCCCCGGTGTTACGGTTGACGGTAACGATGTTGTGGCGCTGGCTAAAGTATTTGAAAAAGCGGTTAAAGATGTCCGTGCCGGCAAAGGTCCCATCCTGATCGAGACCAAGACCTATCGTCACCTCGGTCACTGGGTTGGTGACCCGACTCCGTACCGTACCCGTGAAGAGGTTGAGGAATGGAAGAAGAAGGATCCCATTCCCAGACTGCGCGAGTATCTGATGAAAGAGCATAAAGTTACGGTTGAAGAATTGGATGCTATCGCTGCAGCGGCTCAGAAGGAAATTGATGAGGCTGCTGAGTATGCGCTCAATGCCGCAGAACCCGATCCGGCTAACGTGTTGGTGGATGTATTCTATGAAGGGGGTAACAACTAATGAGTATCAAGAGTTATGCGAATGCAGTAAGAGATACCATCGCTGCTGAAATGCGTAGAGACGACAAGGTTTTCGTCATGGGCGAAGACATTGAAGTTCTCGGTGGTATTTTTGGTTGTACCAGAGGTCTTGCCGATGAATTTGGTGTAGACCGTGTTCGTAACACCCCGATCAGTGAAGCCGGCTTTGTCGGCGCAGGCTTAGGTGCTGCCTGTGTGGGTATGCGTCCGATTGTTGAGCTGATGTATATGGACTTCTCCTTAGTTGCTGCCGATCAGATCATCAATCAGGTTGCCAAGACCCGCTATGTATTCGGTGGTAAAGCCCGTATTCCTCTGGTTATCCGTGGTCAGCAGGGTGTTGGCCGTGGTAATGCGGCTACCCACTCTCAGAGTATGGAAGCCTTGTTCGTGCATTTCCCCGGTTTGAAGGTGGTTATGCCCTCTACTCCGGATGATGTTGTTGGCTTGCTCCGTACGGCAATTCGTGATGATAACCCTGTTATCTTCATTGAACATAAGCAGTTGTA
>JAZNSU010000080.1:0-3677 GCA_045591385.1 Eubacteriales bacterium | reverse complement strand
GGCAAGCCCCATGGCGAACTCCTTGCCGTCGAGTTTGATAGAGGTGACGGTAGCTCCGAGGGTCATCACCTCGACCGAAAGACGGTCGGAAGCGATGGTATATTTTTCATAACCATAAAAATCCGTTTTCGTAATCATAATGTTTCCTTCCTATATATATTTATTTTTTACGATGTTGACGAAGATCCTTTCCCACAAAGGGCAGAATCAGAAACTCGCCCGACAGACGGGAAACCACGCTCTGGGAGTACATCTCCCCTATCCGATCGGCATTGATATTGGTGCTGACGATCATGGGCTTGCGCATATTGATGCGGTTATTCAGCAAGGTGTAGATAACCGACTCGGAGAACTGGGTAATCATTTCGGTACCCAGATCGTCGATAATCAGCAGATCACAGGTGTCGTACTTGCTCAGATCGATCTGTGCCTTGTTGAACTTGACTGCCTCAAATTCGCTGATAATATTCGAGATGCTGTCATAGACAACCGAGAACCCTTTATCAATCACATGACGGGCGACGGCCGAAGACAAGAAGGTCTTACCCACACCGGTACCGCCGGTAAAAAGCAGGTTGCCCGACTTGGACGAGAAATTCTCGGCATAATCCTTGACCTTGTTATAGACCCGCTCCATATTTTTACGGGCGGTGCCCTCAGGATACAGGTCCAACTTAAAGGACTTAAAGGTTTGTTCTTCCATCAGTCTGGCCAGTTTGGTACGGCCGGCCGCTTCCTTATTGAGCGCTTTGCGATAGCAGGTACACATTTTACCCTGAATAAAGCCCTCGTCGGAGCACTTGGAACAATGGTATTTGAGTTCCAGATAATCCACAGGGAACCCCGCTTGCACCAGTAGTTCAGCGCGGGTGGCCAGATGATCCACCGCAACGGCGCGGGTCTCTTTCTTGCTGGGGGCCTTGCCGCCGAACGCAGATGTGATCAGTTCCCGATATTTTTTAGACAGTTCGGCATCCACGGCGCGGATCTTGGGATCTTTTTTATAGGCCTCGGCACGGCGGCGTTCCAGCGCCGCGATGCTGTCCTCACGGCGGCGGCGAAACAGTTCATCCACCGCCTCAATGATGCTTACATCATATGCCATACTTATTCCTCCTCCCCTTCCACAACCCAGAAGGGCACAAACAGATCTTCTTTCTGTATGGTGATATCGGTATTATTCTTCAGTTTACGGCTGCTTTTTTTGGGCTTCGGTGAGGATGCAGGCGGGGTCTGCTTACGCATATCGTCCACCGTTCGGCATCCGCTCTCGTAACCGTTTTGCAGCACCTTATTCATATAGGAAAAACTCAGTTTCCCCGTATTATCGACCGCCTGTTCAAAGGCATAGACGATCTCCTCCACGCCATAGCCCAAACTCTCGGTCCAAGTATTTAAGAAATTGCGCTCCTTGGTCGACAGAGCCCGATCGATGCCCAGCGCCGATTTGACCCGCCCTTCCAAGGCGCGAGCGCGGCGGAGCGACTCGATCTTCTCATTGGCGGCCTCGGCGGTGGTAATGCCCTCCTCGAACCAAGCGGCGCCGGTCACATACATATACTGGGTGCCCGTCTTCCCCGCTTCTTGACAGTATTCGAGCAACAAAGCGATAACCGAGGCGGGCAGACCGATGGTATCGTACAAATTATAAATGGTATTGATCTCGGAAGGCGAAAGGGTTTTGTTCCGAATGCGTTCGGCCTGCGTGAACAGTTCGGCCAACATACGGTCTTGGGTCGCCCGCATGGCGATCGACTCACCCGAAAAGACGGGCATGGCCGACGCGGTGGGCTGAGCCGAGGCCAGATACAGGGTAGCGCCGTTTTTGCGAAGCACGCCGGTTTTAATCCAATATTCCAGGGCCTTTGAGAGTGCCTGTTCAGAGATATGGCAGGCGGTGCACAGTTCGGCATCGGTCACGCTGACATCCTCATGGCGCAACAGATACAGCAATACTTTAAGCGCATCGCCGTCACAAGCGCTTAAATGCCGATCGACCACAGCAGCCGGAATCACGACAAAATTTTTCATGCCGCCCGAGGCAAAAACATAGGATGCCATTTCCACTTTCCTTCCTTTTTTATACAATATCCGATTTCTTGCTATTTTAATATATCATAAAAAATTCACAAAAACAAGGGCGGCATCGCAAAAACTCCTACCAAAAACACAATTATACATAAATAAATCAATTTCGTATAAACCCATAAAATTTCCTTGACATTATGGGGGAATAAGCGTATAATTGTTGCATATTTATTCAGATAAGGGGCATAAACATGACAAAAGTATTCATTGACGGCAGTGCAGGAACGACGGGGCTACGGATCGAAGAACGGCTCAGTCAGCGCAAAGACATTGAGCGTATTACCCTGAGTGAGGCCTATCGTAAGGATACGGCGGCCAGACAGGATGCGCTCAACCGTGCCGACATTGCTTTTTTATGTTTGCCCGATGCGGCAGCCATGGAAGCCGTTTCTTTAATCGAGAATGATACTACCACCGTCATTGACACCTCAACGGCACACCGCACGGCCGACGGCTGGGTCTACGGTATGGCGGAACTGGCGGGACAGCGGGAAAAGATTGCGGTTGCCAACCGTATCGCCAACCCCGGTTGTCATGCCAGCGGGTTTATTGCATTGGTTGAGCCGTTGGTGGCGGCCGGTGTGATTGCGCCCGACACGCCGCTCACCGCCTTTTCCCTGACGGGATATTCGGGTGGTGGCAAGAAAATGATTGCCGAATACCAAGCCGATGAGCGAGATTCTCTGTTGGACGCGCCTCGGCAATACGGACTGGCGCAAACCCATAAGCACCTGCCGGAAATGGCAAAAGTATGCGGGTTAACAGCGGCTCCTGTTTTCTGCCCGATCGTCGGCGATTTTTATGCCGGCATGGAAGTGACAGTAGGGCTACACGGGGTTGACAAACGACTGGTAGAAGATGTATACTTACAAAGATATGCCAACGGACTGATTCAGTTTGTACCCGAGGCGAGCGAGAGCGGATTTCTATCGGCAAACGCTTACGCCGGACGGGACAGCATGGCCGTTACGGTGCAAGGAAACGATGAGCGTTTACTGCTGATCGCCCGCTTTGATAATTTAGGCAAAGGAGCATCGGGCGCGGCCATACAGAACATGAATATCCGTATGGGTGTCGAGGAATCGAAAGGATTAGAAATTTAAGATGAAAACCATTGTAGGCGGGGTATGTGCCGCCAAGGGCTTTACCGCCAACGGGATCCATTGCGGGATCCGCCATAACAAAACAAAAAAAGATCTGGCCTTGATCTACAGTGAGGTTCCGGCCACGGCCGCTGCCGTTTACACCACCAATCTTGTAAAGGGCGCGCCGCTGACGGTGACCCGCCGCCATCTGGAAAACGGAGTGGCGCAGGCCGTGATCTGCAATAGCGGCAACGCCAACACCTGCAATGCCGATGGTATTGAGATTGCCGAAAAGATGAGCAAAATGACTGCCGATGCCCTAGGAATCGATCCGAGCGATGTCGTGATTGCTTCTACCGGTGTCATCGGTCAGCCTTTGCCGCTTGAGCCAATTGCTGCCGGGATCCCCTCCCTGGCAGCCGGCTTGAGTATAACCGGTTCAGATGCCGCCGCTGAGGGCATCATGACGACCGACACGATCAAAAAAGAAATTGCCGTAGAGTT
>JAZNSU010000079.1:0-2866 GCA_045591385.1 Eubacteriales bacterium | reverse complement strand
CGCTGGCAGACATCAAAAAAGGAAGTTGCATTTCGCCGATGCGATCTCGTCGGCGTACAAAGGTACGGTAGAGAACGCATCGGCGGAAAACAGAGAAAAACCTTGCATAGCAAGGGTTTTCAATATAACTGACAAAAATACCGGATGGATTTATTCGAATCGCATGCTTGAAAATGTAAATTTTTCTTTTCCTATTTTTCTGCTTTCTCTGTGGTGAAACGACTTTTTTGACAGTCTGAAGGCTGTTGAGTGTTAACTCAACAGCCTTTCTTTAATGCTTTTTCTGATAGTTCGGCTCGCGCAAGAGCAACAGGAATATGCCAAGCCCGCTGACCGTCATCAGCATAAACCATATCCATATATGCCGATCCGTTCCCGTCGATGGCGTATCCTCCTCCGTCTCTTGATAGCCGTTGCGGAATGTGAGCGTCAGTTCATTCTCAACCGCCTCTCCGTCTACCGTCACGGCCGCCGCCATGCCCGATTCTTCTCTGGTCAGGCTGACCGTGATCTCATATACCCGTTCATCGTAGGCCACGCCGTCTTTACCGTCATTGACCTCTCGTAGCGTGTAGGTGTAACTCTTGCCCGCATCAGCCAAATTGTACGGCAGCACGATCGTCGCCTTGCCATCCTTATCGGTGATCGCCATTTCTTCAAGATCCTCACCCTCCAGCATAAAGGTAAAGCCGTCGGGTCCAATGGCCGTGCCGTCCACCGTCTTTTCAATATGAATCGTCACCTCGGTCGGCGCTACATACACATTCGTAAACCGAACATTTACCTCAAACGCCCCCGTTACCGAAGCGTTCTGTGCGCCCTCAACCTTGCCGATTTCCAAAGCGCCGTCCATATCCCGATCAGTCACCTTCACCGTAAAGATGTTGACCGTCTTGTCATAGTCAATATGCGCCTGCCCTTCCATCACCTCGGTAACACGGAAAGCGTATGTTCCGATCTTGTCTAGAGTAATCCCATCCAAATAGGCACTCATATCCAGCTTCTGCCCCTGTGCCTTCTTGGTACCCAGCGTGAGCCATTCGCCCTTGCCTTGATCCCAGTCGAGCGTCGCAGCAAACGAGTCACCCGCCTGCCATTCACGCCCCTCTAATATCTTGTTAACATTCAGAGCAACATCCTTAAGGCTTACCGCACTCGGCTGATAGCGGTTGATAAATTCCACAACCGATGCCTGTCCCTCAACGATCGTCACGTCCTGTGTCATCTTATTGTCCTTGGCGGTAAATCCGTCATCCGCCCGATCGATTTCACGCACCGTCACCTTGGTGCCCGCACCCAATCCCTCGATACCTACGGTAGCATTGG
This sequence comes from Eubacteriales bacterium, assembly GCA_045591385.1. Lineage (GTDB taxonomy): Bacteria > Bacillota > Clostridia > Oscillospirales > UMGS1783 > CAKSHC01. The sequence continues at coordinate 1,540 of JAZNSU010000079.1, read as the reverse complement.
CGTTGACCGATACCGCTAACGCGCCTCGGTCATCGGCTTGTATCGCACCAACCGTCGTGGCCACCGTCATATTGGCGTACAGCGCCCCCAACTCCACAACAAAATCAAAAGCCACCGAGTCCGGAATGACATACTCATCCCCAAACGGATGCTCTACCATCTTTTTGATCAGCAGATCCGCCTGCGCCACCGTAAACGGCTTAAAAATATTGATTATGCTATCGGTCTTTTCCACAATATACCCAAACGTCACCTGATACGACGACGTCAAGAACACCAGCATACACATTGCCAGCGCCAGCATACGAATCATTCTGCGCTTCACTACGGCACCTCCTTTCGCAGAACACAGTCCTTACAACCACCAAAAGATGTGACTCCCGTCACATCCTTTGATGGTCGCCTATCCCCTTTCAGGGATAGGACACCCTAAAAACTTATTTGTTGTTATAAATTACATTTACACCGGGATGTTCGCTAATTCCGTAATAACAGTAGCGATGATTTGCAGGACCTCCAAACAACTGGTCGAAGACAATAAGTTCATGATGAGCCTCGCCATCATTGTGAACATGATTATCATCAACAACCGTATTGCCGTTGGCATCGGTGGGATGGCCATAGCGAACATTGCTGTAAGCATCAACACTGACACCGGCCTGAACACGAACATAAGGATAGCCCGTGCCGGCAAACTCGCAGTAGGTGTAATTTGCCCAGTCGCCGTAAATAACAGTCACATTTTTGCAGGTTACATTATCCGCTGTAACTTTTTTAACTTCATTTACAATAGTTTCAGGACCGACCTGACCGATCAACATACCACTGTTGCGATAATTGTACCACTGGTAGGCGGAAACAACATCATTGGTAGCATCAATACGGCATGCAACGGTGCAATCCTCAAAATGATAGGTGCCACTCGTACCCGCACCGCCAATAATACCACCATTGCAGTTACCAAAGTCGCCCCACTGGGAGCCGACAACAGTAGATACGTCCATGTTAATGTTTTTGTATGTGTGTGTGCCGGATGCCCAACCGACAACACCACCGGCATAGTACTGATAGTCATTGACCTGCGAATTCTTCACCGTGATATTCTCAAAGGTGCATTCACCATAGGCAGTCGCTGCGACAGCGCCGCATATAGCCGATTCACCGGAAATGCTCGCACCGTCCATGACTAAATTCTTAATTTCAGCATCCTGGACCTTGCCGAACAAACCAAGACCCAAATCGCCATACGCGTAGCCGTTGTCAAGAGCCCATGTATTTTGACTAAGATTCTTAATAGCATGATCCTGACCGTCAAAGATACCCATAAAAGGCGTATTGCGTCTGTAGCTACCAATCGGCTCAAAGACCACATTTGCCAGATCCAGATCCTTACCCAGCTTCACGGTCTTACCGGCAAAAGTATTTCCGCCGTCAACCAACTCAGCCAGACCCGCCAACTGCTCCGCAGTTGTAATGATAAATTCAGTATCGTTCTCCTTTTACCAAGTCGTATCAACCGTACCATCCCAAGTATCAACCT
>JAZNSU010000078.1:0-5822 GCA_045591385.1 Eubacteriales bacterium | reverse complement strand
ATGGTACATATTACCGAGCTGTCTTGGAGTAAACTCAGACATCCCAATGAGGTGGTTAATGTAGGCGACGTGATCGACGTTTATGTTAAGGACTTCAATGAGGAGTCCGGCCGCATCTCCTTGGGCTACAAGGATCCCGATGCCAATCCGATGGATACCTTCCGCAACAACTATAATGTTGACGATATTGTGGATGCTAAGATTGTAAAGCTCATGAAATACGGTGCTTTTGCTGAGATCATCCCCGGTATTGACGGCTTGATCCACATTTCCGAGATCGCCCCCGAGCATATCGAGAAGGTTTCGGACAAGTTGAAGGTCGGCGATGTGGTTTCGGCTAAGATCATTGAGATCGACTTTGAGCGCAATCGCATCTCTCTCTCCATCAAGGCGGCTCTGCCTGTAGAAGAGGTTGAGGAAGCGGTTGCTGAAGAAGCCCCTGCTGAAGAATAATGATAAAGAGTCGCTATGAAAAGCGACTCTTTTTTTAGAAAAACATTGAAAAAATGATTACAATATAGTACACTATAGGTAAGATCATTTGAAGGAGAAAGGTATGGGACTCAAATACAAAAGGATTTTATTAAAAATCAGCGGAGAAGCCTTGGCCGGCGGAAAAGGGTCGGGCATTGACTTTGATGTTTTGGGACGTGTTGCGCAGAAAGTAAGCGAGAGTGTGGCACTTGGTGCGCAGGTGGCTATCGTTGTCGGCGGCGGAAATTTCTGGCGTGGGAAAACCAGCGGAAATATGGACCGTACGAGAGCCGATCACATGGGCATGCTGGCAACTACCATCAATGCATTGGCCTTTGCCGATGCGATGGAACAATTAGGGGTTCCGACCCGTGTTCAGTCCGCTATTGAAATGCGTCAGATTGCTGAGCCGTATATTCGCAACAAGGCGGTACGTCACTTGGAAAAGGGGCGTGTGGTTGTATTTGGTTGCGGAACGGGTAACCCGTTTTTCTCTACCGATACGGCGGCGGCTTTACGTGCGGCAGAAATTGATGCCGACATCTTCATGAAAGCCACTAATGTAGATGGTGTATACACGGCCGATCCGAAGAAAGATCCCAATGCCGTTAAGATTGATCATTTGAGTCCTGCGGAGATCCTCAATAAGGACCTTGGGGTTATGGATAGTACGGCGGCGGCCATGTGCAAAGATAATCATATCCCGATTCTGGTATTTGGGTTAAATGATCCCGATAATATTGTAAGAGCTATCTCCGGCGAGAATGTCGGAACATTAGTTGAGGAGGATTAAATCATGAAAGGCAGTTATCCTGAAATTCAAGAAAAGATGAACAAGACCATTGCGGTTCTTGAGAAAGATTATGCGGCGGTTCGTGCCGGCCGTGCCAATCCGGCGGTGTTGGATAAGATCCGTATTGATTATTGGGGAACCGAAACTCCGCTCAATCAGATGGCATCTATTTCGGTTAGTGAGGCTCGTGTGCTGGTCATTCAGCCGTACGATGCTTCGCAGTTAAAGCCGATTGAGAAGGCGATCAACACGTCGGATATCGGCATCAATCCGTCGAATGACGGCAAGGTGATCCGTCTGGTGTTCCCGCCTCTGACCGAGGAGCGCCGTAAGGATCTGATCAAAGAGGTTTCGGCTATGGCTGAGTCGGCTAAGGTTTCGATTCGTTCCATCCGTCGAGATGCGATCGATAAGTATAAGAAACAGCAGAAGGCCAGCGAGATTACCGAAGACGATTACAAGGTCATTGAAAAGGACATTCAAGAGTTGACCGACAAGAGCGTAAAGGCGATTGATGAGACCTATTCGGCAAAAGAAAAGGAATTGAAATCGGTATAACCGAACCATCCCCGCAGTCGTAAAAACGCCTGCGGGGTCATCATATCATAGGAGAATTTTTTGTGGGGATTTTTTCTAAGAAACCGAACATTTCACAATGTGTGATTCCGGCTCATATCGGTATCATCATGGACGGAAACGGGCGCTGGGCCAAGAAGCGCGGTCTTCCTCGTTTTTTAGGGCATGCACAGGGCGGAAAGACCTTTCGTGCCATTACCCGTTATTGCTCGAAAATCGGAGTAAAATATGTGACCTATTACGCCTTTTCCACCGAGAACTGGAGCCGTCCTCAAGAAGAAGTGGATGCCTTGATGAAGCAATTCAATGAGTATTTGGATGAAATTTTAGTGGATTTCAATGAATACAACATGAAATTGCGGTTCATCGGCGATTTGTCGCGGCTTTCTGATGAGTTACAGCAGAAGATAACCAAGGCGATGGCGTTGACCGAGTCGATGACCGGGATTACTGTTAACATTGCCATCAATTATGGTGGACGGCAGGAGATCGTACAGGCCGTCAAGCGTTTGGCGCAACAATGTGTAGATGGGGAAATGAAACCTTCGGCTATTGATGAAGGGATGATGGGACAAGCCATGTATACGGGCGATCAGCCCGATCCGGATCTGATTATCCGTCCCAGCGGGGAACAACGTTTATCGAATTTTCTGCTATGGCAGTGCGCATATGCGGAGTTTTGGTATTCGGATGTGTTGTGGCCCGACTTTTCTGAGCGGGATCTGGATGCGGCTATTATAGACTTTAACCGTCGTACCCGACGGTTTGGGGGAGTATAAATATGCTCAAACAGAGAGTAATTACCGGCTTCTTTATTGGGCTATGTACGGTATTGATTTTGTTGTTTTCAAATGTGGTTTGGGTTATGAAAGGTGTTGTGTCTTTCTTATCCGGCTTTGCGGTGTATGAACTGTTTCAAGTGAGCGGGCTGCTCAAACAGAGCAAAGTGGCCCCATGGCTATTGGGGATTTCCATGGTATGGGGGCTTGGCTTTGCCTTTCTACCTTACGATTACTATTTGCCTGTGTTGGCAGTAGTTTTTGTGTTAGCTATGACCTTGAGCGGATGGAATATGTTAAAATTCGGGGCATACTCCTTGAAAAAGCCGTGGATCGTGTTTGCCATTTCCTTGGTATTTCCGATCTTGTATAACAGCATAGCCGTTGCACGCACGCAGGGTATTGCCTATTTGATCTTGATCCTTTTGAGTTGTTTTGGAACCGATACGGGGGCGTACTTTGTCGGTCGCGCCTGTGGCAAACATAAGTTGGCGCCGGTGATCAGCCCGAAGAAGACAATCGAAGGGTTTATAGGCGGCGTTGCCATTTCGGCAATCCTTTATGCGATTGTCGGTTTGGTTTTGTATGGGGCTTATCATATGACGGTAAATTTCCCGATGCTTGTTGTGCTTGGACTGATTTGCGGCGTGCTGGATCAGTTTGGGGATCTGTCGATGTCGGCGATCAAGCGCAATTTTCAGGTGAAAGATTTTGGCTCATGGATGCCTGGGCATGGTGGAGTATTAGACCGCTTTGACAGTTTATTGTATGTTGGGCCTTGTGTTTGTCTTTTCATAATGTGGATTCATCCGTTATATAGTTAAAAGAGGGAAATATGAAACAGGTAGTACTTTTGGGGGGGACCGGCTCGATCGGTCAGTCTGCCATCGATGTTTGTGTTAAAAACGGATATACAATGGCGGGTGTGAGTGCCAACCGTGATGTGGCGGGCATGGAGAAGATCATTCGTAAGCAGCATATTCCGCTGGCGGTTATGGCTGACGAGCGGGCGGCGGCCGATCTGCGGGTGCGCGTCAAGGATACCCAGACGATTGTGCTGGGCGGTGCAAAGGCGGTCGAGGATCTGGCGACCTGGGATTCGGCCGATATGGTGCTTAATGCCATTGTCGGCATTGCGGGTCTGCGCCCGACATTGGCGGCTTTGCACGCGGGAAAAGATGTAGCTTTAGCCAACAAGGAGACACTGGTCACCGGTGGAGATTTGGTGAAAGAGCAGGCCAAGAAGCATGGCGCTGCCATTTTGCCGGTGGACAGTGAGCACAGCGCCATATTCCAATGTTTGCAAGATACAAAACGACATGTAAAGTCTATTATCTTGACAGCGTCGGGCGGGCCGTTCTTTGGGTATCATGCCGAGCAATTACAGCAAGTGACCAAGGCGCAGGCGTTAAAGCACCCGAATTGGAGCATGGGCGCTAAGATCACGATAGACAGCGCGACCATGATGAACAAGGGGTTGGAACTGATCGAGGCGGTGCACTTATTTGATGTGACACCACAGCAGGTGGAGATCGTGGTGCATCGGCAGAGCATTGTTCATTCGATGGTTCGATTTGAGGATAACAGCGTGTTGGCGCAGATGGGGGTGCCGGATATGCGCCTGCCCATTCAGTACGCCTTATCCTATCCCGACAGTACGCCAGCGGTTGTGGAGCCGCTGGATCTGATCGGGGCAGGGGCATTGACGTTTGATGCGTGTGATGAGGAGACCTTCCGTTTAGTCGGATTGGCGCGGCAGGCTATCACCGTTGGCGGTACGATGCCGACGATTCTTAACGGTGCCAATGAGTGCGCGGTGGCGGCGTTTCTGGAGGATCGGATTCCGTTTTATCGGATCCCGATGGTGGTTGAAGACGTGTGTGCGCGGGTGGAGCATGTGTTAAATCCGAGTTTGGAGGATATAATAGAAGCTGACCGCTTGGCGCGGCAGACGGCGGATATCTTGATGGAGAGGGGCTAATCCTGACTATGTTTTGGTCAATTTTAATAGCAATTTTCATGTTTGGATTTTTGATATTTATTCATGAACTGGGGCATTTTTTAGCGGCGAAGCGGGCCGGCATCGGTGTCGTGGAGTTTTCGCTGGGCATGGGGCCTCGGATTTGGAAAAAACAGGGCAAGGAAACGCTGTTCTCCTTAAAATTATTCCCGATCGGCGGATCGTGTATGATGGTCGGTGAGGATGAAGACATTGAGGATGAGCGTGCCTTTAACAAAAAGAGTAAGCGGGCGCGTATTGGGGTGTTGGCGGCTGGAGCCGGCATGAACCTGTTATTTGGTGTAATTCTTGTGTTCATCATCCAATGTTTTGTGCCGCAGTTCGTGACGACACGCATTGAAGATGTATATCTGGAAGAACAGACGGTGTTTCGTGCGGGAGACCGCATTGTACGCTGTGACGGATATGGCGTGTTAAATTATACGGACTTGAGTTTGGCAATCAATTTTATTGATTCGAACACCTTTGATGCGACGGTCATTCGCGACGGGGAGCGGGTCAAACTAACTAACATTCCTATTATTGATACAGAAGAAGGAAAGCGGATCGGGATATCTTTTGGAGTGGAGGACATGACGGTTGGCTCCGTATTTACCCAGACGGCGACCGAGAGTTTATCGATTGTGCGGTCGGTATGGAAGTCACTTGCCTTTTTAGTGACCGGACGGGTTGGCGTTGGGGAATTGACGGGACCTGTTGGGATCACGGCTATGATTGGCGATACGGTTGAGTACGGGGTTTTGCCTGTGCTTAACTTGGTGGCGTTGATTGCCATCAATTTAGGGGTAATGAATTTATTACCCTTACCGGCCTTGGATGGTGGGCGGATCTTATTTATTTTGGTTGAAGCCGTCATGGGACGTCCCATTCCGCCTGAAAAAGAGGGGATTGTGCACTTGGTTGGTTTTGGTTTGCTGATGCTTCTGACGGTATTTGTATTTATCAATGACATTATTCGGGTGGTGACATAATGGAACGCAAGCGAGTATATGTGGGCGACATCTGCATGGGTGACGGGACGGTATCGGTGCAGAGTATGTTGTCAGTGGATACGCATAATGTTGAGGGCTGTTTGGCGCAGATTGATGCATTGGTCAAGGCAGGATGTCAGATTGTGCGATTGGCTGAAGTCGGATCGTAGCCATGTCGTTCTGTGTGCCAAGGGGGTGACTGCCTTATT
>JAZNSU010000077.1:0-8525 GCA_045591385.1 Eubacteriales bacterium | reverse complement strand
GGCACGCCGCCAGCGTTCATCCTGAGCCAGGATCAAACTCTCTATTTAATGGTACTTTATATATCATCTAAATAAAGTCGAGTTTGTTCAAGCTCCGTTTCCAAATTACTTTGTAAAACGTACTTGTTAATTTGATCTGATCAATCTTCTCAATCAGAATTAACAGGTCCTTGTTTCTTTTCTCATTGTTTAATTTTCAAGGTCCGATGCAGGCTTCCTCTTTCAAGGATCTCACTACCTTTCAGTGGTGAGGTGAGTTCTATTCTAGCAGAACTCAATGCATTTGTCAAGAGGTTTTTTCTCTTTTTCGAAGTTTTTTTCAAAGACTCAACTTTGTAACTCCGTCGGAGGCGAAAACCTTACTTAGTATACTCATCTCGACCCCATTTGTCAAGCACTTTTTTTATTTTTTTCGACTTTTTATTTTTCCTGCCGAATAACTCTGCCATCCACTCCACTGCGCTTCTTTTTCCTATTCATATAATATAAAAGAACAGCCCAAATGGTGACACCCGGAATCAATCCCCACCATCCCGATTGCCACAGCAAAAAGGACGTCAAACAAAACCCTCCGCATAATAGCAATGGCAAAATGTATACGATAAATGCTAACCCCAGCGGCGCCTCATCCGCCACCTCAACCGCGACCTTCGTGCCGATCGGATAACCGTACTCATCGGACGCCAAAAGAATATGCTCTTTGCCTGCGCACGCGCCGCAAGTCTCGCAGTCATGCCCGCAAGCCGACGTGCGCAGAATCATCACCTGCGCCACCGATCCCTCGCGCGCCACAATTGTTCCTATAATCTTCACTTATATCGCCTCGTATCGTTTCATAATCTGCTCGGCCACTGCCAAACCGTCAGCCGCCGCACTCATGATCCCACCGGCATACCCCGCGCCTTCTCCGCAAGGATATAGCCCATCCAGCACCGCCGCCACCATCTGCTCGTTTCGCTCAATGCGAATAGGCGCCGAGGTTCGGGTTTCTACCCCCGTCAGCACCGCCTCACCATCGGCATAAAACCGCCCTTGCAATACAAAATTTTTCAAGCCAAATCGCAAATACTCATTGACAAAACTCGGCAGAATTCCATTTAAGTCACAGGGCACTACACCCGCCGAGTAGGTCGGCTTGACCCGCCCGAACTGCGCCGTCTTGACTCCCGCCATGTAATCCTTAACCATCTGCGCGGGCGCATGATAAGAATTCGAAACACCAAAGGCCGCTTGCTCCAACTGCCGCTGGAGTCGCACACCGCCGAACAGGTCTCCGCCAAAGTCCTGCGGCAATACCGATACACATAACGCCGCATTGCCATTCACTCCCGCACGAGCGCTATTACTCATGCCATTAGTGACCACGCCGCCAATCTCGCTGGCCGCCGCAATCACCTCGCCACCCGGACACATACAGAAATTGTATACACCCCGCTCACCCTTACGCAGCGAATAGGTGTACTCGGCCGCACCCAACAGCGGATGCCCCGCATATCCTTTATATAAGGAAGAATCAATATCATCCTGCAGATGCTCAATCCGTACACCAACCGAGAACGGCTTGGCCGCCATCGGCAATTCCAGCTTGGCCGTCAGTTCATAAATATCTCTGGCGCTGTGTCCTGTGGCTAATACAACACAATCACTTTTGATCTTCTCCACACCACCGACGCGCACCCCCGACACACTACCACCGATACGATCAATTCCCGTCAGCGTAGCACAGAAAATGACTTCGCCGCCCAGTTCCTCAATCCGTTCACGGATACGCTTAACAATGAGACACAACAAATCGGTACCTACGTGCGGTTTCGCCTGCCATAAAATGCGCTCAGGCGAACCAAATTCCACAAAACGCTTGAGAATCCACCGACAACGCATATCCCCAATGCGAGTGCCCAGCTTACCATCGGAAAAAGTGCCGGCACCGCCCTCACCAAACTGCACGTTGGTGTTCGGATCCAATTCCCCCGTTGCAAAAAACTTCTCTAACGCCTTCTGCCGCGTTTCTACATCGGCACCGCGTTCCAGTACAATCGGGCAATAGCCCCGCTCGGCCAACGCCAGCGCACAAAACATACCCGCAGGCCCAAAGCCCACGATAATCGGACGCCCATCCATACGCTGCCGCCCTGTGGGTTTCGGCAAGGTGTATTCATCCTGCCATACAGCCGCCGTCACCTCTCCCCGATCGGGCACATCAAACCCCACCGAATAGACAAAGACCGGCACCGTACGCCGTGCATCCACCGCACGCCGCAGGATAAAGGCCTGCGAAAGAGGCAACCCGCTATGCTTTGCCGCCTGCGCCAACGCTTCTTCCTTGGAACTCTCTATTGGTAACCGTATCGAATTTACTATATACATCCTGCACCTCGAAAACGGCTTCGCCACACTCAGGCGAAGCCGCGTTTCTTATTGAATCTTAACCGTAACCGTGTATTTTCCAACCACGCCTACTTTCTTGCCCTCGACCACCGTAAAGGTCACAGGCACCGAAACCGTGCCCTTGGTTGCCACAACAGCACTAACATCCACAACCGCACGGATATCGGCATCGCCGATCGACATGATATCGTCCGACAACCCTCGCACCTTGACCGTCAACGACCGATCCTGCACCTGAACCTGCACGCCATCGGCATTCTCTACCGTAAACTCGCGCAGAGTAAACCGACGGGTCACGCTGTCTTCGATGCGAACAACAACCGAAACCGACTCCACCTCGTCCAGAAGTTTAAAGCCGGTAGGTACCGCCAATTCCTTGGTGTAATTCTCGTAATACTCAATCTTGGAGGTATCTACCGTGTCCACCACAATCTGATTGAGCAATTCCATATCACTCTCGGGGCCGGCGATCCGAACCGTCGCAGGTGATACCTGATAACTAAACATGGTCGTGTCCGTTCCACCCGACTTATTCAGGCCCGTCACCACCAACGGTACTTCCTTTATATAATATACCGGAATATTGACCGAAACACTCGAAAACTCACCCGTCAAATATTTTCCATCGACCACACCGCCGTCAGCATCAATATATACCACATTCTGCCGCATAGTCTTGACGGTACTCAGCCCCGTGACATCCACCTCGATCAGGTAGTTTTCTACCTTGGCCAACAAACTGGCCGGCCCTTCTACCTTCATCGAACTCGGCGAAGCGGTAATCTCGCCCAACCAGTATCCATCTTTCACCTTACCGTCGATCACAATCTTGGCTTCCACCTGCTTGCGATCCAGCCGATCAAAACTCATCTTGATACTGGATACCGACTGATTGGATATGAGCAAATTCGTACCGGGTAGCGTTACCGTAATCGGCAGATCATAATCCCCCGCCACCGTAACCGACGACAGATCCACTCGTGCCGCAATCTCGTCCTTGGCGAGATTCGCCAGCGCCACACGGGAGCCCTCCAGTTTAATATCCACCGTCAGGTCTTCCGACTTAAGGATGGCTAAATTGTTTTGCTGCGGAATCGATCCCTCAAAGGTGATCGTCACGGGAATATCGGCATACTCTTTGGTGTCCTGCGGATTGTATACCCCGTTGACATAAAACCACAAACTAAAAGCAATCAGGAAAGACAGAGCCAGCCAAAATACCTTGCTGTCAAGCATATTACGAATCTTGGTCATCACTGTCCTCCTTTCTGCGCAACCACCCACGTACCTTATCCATCCAAGAGTTCTTCTTCTCTTCCTCTTTATGGATATGATGATAGATCGCATCACACAAACTGATCGAATCGAGATTGCGGATCAGTATGCCATTTTGCGCCGTGCTGATCTTGCCCGTCTCTTCCGATACTACAACCACCAGACAATCGGCCGCTTCGCTCATGCCTATGGCCGCCCGATGCCGAGTACCCAACTCCCGCGACAAACTCACATTCTGGGTCAGCGGCAACACACAACCGGCCGCCACCATGCGCTCACCCCGCAAGATCAGCGCCCCGTCATGCAAGGGGGATTTCGGATAAAATACATTCATAATCAGTTCGGTCGAAATGGCCGCATCAATTACTGTGCCGCTCTTGATAATATCCCCCAAGCGCGTCGTGCCCTCAATGACTACCAGTGCACCCGTCTTGGTGCGGGACATATCGACCATGGCATCCACAATCATCTGCGCCTGCTCTCGCATGGCCGCCGCCTTCTGCTCACTTTCAGGGGTAAATATAGTGCTGATCTTGGTCACATTCCCCCGCCCGACACGTTCCAGCAGCGCACGCAGTTCGGGTTGAAAAATAATGATCAGCGCCAAAATACCGAATTCCAACAAACTGCTGATAATGAACGATGTTACATTCATCTTGAGCAGATTAGCAAGCAACGTCACACCAAACACGAAAAGCAAACCCTTGATCAGGGGTGCCGCCCGTGTCTGCCGCAGGAACTTGATGGCCAGATAGATCAGATAGGTCACCAATAAAATATCCAGCGTATCGGTTAAAAAGTTAAAGGATTTTAAATTGTCTACAAAGAAGGAAAATACTTGGGCCACTCTTTGTCACTCCCGCATTTTTTCATTATATCTATTGTATCATAGGTTTCTCAAGAATGAAACCGATTTTACAATTTTTTTTAATTCTTTTTCAATTTTTTCTGCCGATTCCCATCCGTTAAAGGCTCCAAAACTCACCCTCACCCCGCCATCGGGCGCCGTTCCCAGTTTCTGATGAGCATCGGGCGCACAATGCAATCCGGCTCGCACCCCGATTCCCGCCTCGTCCAACCGCATCGCCACCTCTTGCGAGGATAAGCCTTCTATATTAAATAACAGCGTACCGCCCTGCGGCCGCCCGTAAAATTTGATAGACTCCACATCACACAATTCGTCGTAGACACTCTGCGCCATCCGCCGTTCTCGCTCGGCAATCGCTTCCCGTCCTTGCCGAGCCACAAAATCCAACCCCGCCCCTAAGGAAGCGATGGCAGGCACATTCTGCGTCCCCGCTTCCAGCCGCTCAGGCGGCAGATCGGGCATCCCGATCGCTTGGGAATCCCCGCCGCTCCCCCCATATAATAAAGGAGCAGGACAGACATTCTCACCCAAAATCAACAGTCCGCTGCCCATCATGCCGTATAATCCCTTGTGCCCCGCCGTGCAGAGCATGGCAATGCCGTCCCGATCGACCTGCAGATCCATCGTCCCCGCCGCCTGCGAGGCATCCACCACCAAGGGAATGTTATACCGCCGACATAACTGTGCAATCCGAGCTACAGGCAGTCGTTGTCCCGTCACATTCGATTGCGCCGTTACACAACAAAGAGCCGTGCAGGGCGAGAGCAGCGCACGGAAATTGGCCAATGTTTTCTCATCCTCATTCTCTATCTTAGCCATGCGCCGCCGCACCCATCGGTTATTCTCCAGCGGTCGCCGCACCGCATTGTGTTCCATATCGCTGGTGACCACTTCCCCCTGCACGCCCGCTAAAGCAACATTCAAAGCATGAGTCGCATTTTGCGTAAAGACCACCCGTTCAGGCGAAGCGCCGAAAAAAGCGGCCGCCTTCTCCCTTACCCCATATACGATCTCCTGCGCCCGTACGGCTAAGCGATGCCCGCCCCGTCCGGGATTACCGCAGTACATGGCATCCACCGCCGCCCGAATGACCGACGGCGGCTTGGGGTATGAGGTCGCCGCATTATCAAGATAATACACCGACACCGCCCTCTCTCAAAAGCGCTCGTGCCTGCGCCTCTTTGGCCGCATCGATCTCCAATACATACCGACATCCCTCTACCCGTCGCAACAAACAGGACAGCCCTGCACGGCGCAACAGATCGCGCCCCTTTTGCCCGTAGGTCACCGATGCCACCATCAATCGCACTTTCATTCCTATCACCTCCCCTACCATCCTACGCCGTACCTGTATTTCTTGTCAGTTCTGCCCTGAATTCTCTTGCATTTTCTCAAAACTATGATATAATTTGAATAATGCACAATTTCGGAGGATGTTATGAAAATTTACGAAGAATTACAGGCCCGCGGTCTGATCGCTCAGGTAACCGACGAGGCCGAAATACGCGATCTGATCAATAACGGCGGTGCCCGCTTCTATATCGGGTTTGATCCCACGGCCGACTCCCTGCACGTGGGTCACTTCATGGCTCTGTGTTTGATGAAACGCCTGCAGATGGCAGGCAATAAACCCATCGTGCTCATCGGCGGCGGCACCGGCATGGTCGGCGACCCCTCAGGTCGTACCGATATGCGCTCGATGATGACCACCGAAACCATTCAGCACAACTGCGACTGCTTTAAGAAGCAGATGGAACGCTTTATCGAGTTTGGCGAAGATAAGGCGATCATGGTCAATAACGCCGATTGGTTGCTTGACCTCAAATATGTAGAACTGCTCCGTGAGGTGGGTGCCTGCTTCTCGGTCAATAATATGTTGCGTGCCGAGTGCTACAAACAGCGCATGGAAAAGGGCTTGAGTTTCTTAGAGTTCAACTACATGATTATGCAGTCGTACGACTTTTTGCATCTGCACCGCTACTACGGCTGTAATATGCAGTTCGGTGGCGACGACCAGTGGAGCAATATGCTCGGTGGCACCGAACTGACCCGCCGCAAAGAGGGTCACGACGCCTATGCCATGACCATCACCCTGCTTCTTAACAGCGAAGGCAAAAAGATGGGCAAAACGGCGCGCGGTGCCGTGTGGCTCGATCCCAATAAGACCTCTCCCTTTGAATTTTATCAGTATTGGCGCAACGTCGACGATGCCGATGTCATGAAATGCATTCGCATGCTCACCTTTATTCCTATTGAGGAAATCGAGCAGATCGAAAACTGGGCGCCCGAACGCATCAACGAAAAGAAAGAACTGCTCGCCTATGAACTGACCGCGCTTGTCCACGGCACGGAAGAGGCCGACAAGGCCAAGGCCGTTGCCTACTCCCTCTTCTCAGGGCAGGGCGATGACGCCAATATGCCCACCACCGAACTGGAAACAGCCGAGGACATGAACATCATGGATCTGATGGTCGCCTGCGGTTTAGCATCTTCCAAAAGTGAAGCCCGCCGTCTGGTTTTGCAGGGCGGCGTGAGTGTCGACGATGAGAAGATCACCGCCATTGATTATATGATCACTCTTGATGCTCTCAAAAACGGCGTCAAGATCCGCAAAGGCAAAAAGGTCTTCCACAAAGCCATCCTCAAATAAAACGAAGCACCCCATCGGGGTGCTTCTTCTTATGTTATAATGTGCAATTTTCAAATTTCTTTTTGAAAGCAGCCAAATCCTCTTCGCCATCAATAATGGTAAGCGTGCAGCCCATCTTGATCTTCTCAAACGGGCCGATGTGTTTGAGCACACCCTTGTCGATATCCATCTGCCGCCCGCTGGCATAGCCATTACTGGGCATCAGCCCCAAACAGTACTCAATCGAACCCATCGACCGCCATTCCACTAGCCGAGGCAGTACCTCATACCGAAACGTGCTGTACATACCCAGCCCCAACTCCTTGTTGTAGGCGCCCACATAGCAGTTGCCGTTCTCATCGTGAAGCAGTTCATGCACATATACGTACTCAATCTTGCCCTCAATCGGATCCGTCACCGTATTCCATTCATCTAAGCACCGCTCGCTCTCCTCGCTGACGGGCGTGATCCCCTTAGTGGGAATAAACATCTCACAATCGGGGCCGAGAATCGGGAATCCGTAGTTAAGATGATACATCATCATAAAAGGCGCGGTGTAAAAACTCTCATTTTCCACCTCATCGTCAATGGTGATTACCTTACTGCCCAGTTTCGACGAAATGGTGCGGCGCAGCACATTGTTCTCAAAGAACAGGCCGTTATCTCGCATCTCACCCGAAACACCGACAACAAAATCATCGCCCTCCCATTTTTCAAAGGAAGCCACGTTATCGGCAGGAATGAAACGCAAACGCCCATGGAAAATATTACGTCCTTCCTCCTCGTTGGGATAATGACTGCCCACATTGGAGAACCCACAGGTGTAAAGCATACCGCCCGAAATAGAACGCAGGAAATTCCGCCCCTCATGATCGGCCAGCCCTGCCTGCACCGGTCCTACTACCGACAGAAAATTGATAGGCGTATTTTTGTATTTGAGATTGAGAATATCCAAGCAACGGCTCTCCATCACCGAATAACTCAAGTCCCCGCAGGTCACATCAAAACTCTTGATGCCGTCGGGTTTGCCCATGTTGCGGGTGTTGGCACGCACCTCGGCAATATTCTTCATGTTGCCTACACGCCGCATCAGATCCTGCTTGCTGTACTCTTTCCCTTTGTAAATCGCCATGTCACTACACTCCTATTCTCCTAAATAGCCGGCACAGCCCGTACACGGCCGCAATATATACAACACTCATGACTGTCGCCGAAATCACCCTCGGCCAGATCATCAAAGAAAAATCCATTTGATACAACCATTGCAAGCAAAAGGTATTCAGCACCGCCGTAATCAGCGAGGCACCCAGCACCCCTAAGGAGATGCGCCACAAACTCTCCTTGCGCCATGCGATAAGCCCGCAG
>JAZNSU010000076.1:0-11736 GCA_045591385.1 Eubacteriales bacterium | reverse complement strand
CCTCTTCAAATTCTTTCAAGACGGCGCCACCAACACGTTTCGTCAAAGAAGAAGCAGATGCATATTCGGGAAATTGTTTTTCCAGGTCGGCCAATTCCCGAAGCATCATATCATACTCATAATCCGATATTTCAGGGGTATCATCCATATAATATTTCTTTGCATGGTACTCCAATTGTTGATTTAATTGTTGCATTTTCTTTTGAATATCCATGTTCTTCTATCCTAATTCTAAAAAGTTATTGACTTTATCCCAAAGTTCTTCGTTGGTAGTAACATTTGTATAGTTTTCAGGCACGACACCCAATAAGACCGATTCACCAAGGACAATGGATGTACTCACGGTTGTATACTCGGTATAAGCCGGCATGACAATACCGATGGTAACGGTAACCTCAAGGATGATTTGATGAAGGGTCTGATTGATACCTGCAGCTGAAAAGGTATTGATAATATCGGTTTCTGCATAACCGACAGGAAGCAGACCTATGTATATGCGGGGACCGACACCGGATAACAACTCCCCGCCGATGACACTACCGATCGGTATGCCGATCGTAGCTTCGTCAATTTGATTGACATGATCGGTAATTTCAGAGGTTAATTCCGCCTTTAAGCGGTTAATAATGGATGCATTTGTTCTTAATGCCGTTACACGATTTTCATGATCGTGTTCCAAAGCGATCATAGAATCATAGGAAATAAATTCGATTGCCAAGACCTGATCTACAGCGGCATTTATCGCTCTTGTGGCCATGGATTTTGCTCTGGCGACTGCAATCGGTCGGATCATGGGTCGCAATCTGGCTAAGAGAAGCAAAAATAATAACGCAATCACCGTTAAACAACAGATACATCCCACTAAAAAACGGCGGATCTTCTTCGTACGAGTACCGCTCAACATATGTTTACTCAATATTCATTCACCCATACCAGTATATGAATATGGGTGAAGAATTTACAATCGATCATTCCATCCGTAGACAATTAATGGGATCTAACGCTGCTGCTTTTTTAGCCGGGTATACACTAAATATAATACCGATTCCTGCGCAAAAAAGCAAGGCGCAAATGGCAATATTTATATCAAAATTTGAATTTATACCTAAAATAGGCTTGGCAGCAAGTGAAAGCAGATATCCCAACACAATGCCAATGATACCGCCAAATAGTGATATGGCCACGGCCTCCGAAACGAATTCGGCCATAATGTTGGAGTTTGTAGCTCCGATGGCCTTCTTCATTCCGATTTCCAGTTTACGCTCATTGACAGCCACCAGCATAATAGTCATAACGCCAAGCCCACCGACAATCAGGGACACGGCGGCAATAGCTGAAATTATAATCGTAACCGTTTGCATGACTGAATTGATTGTGGTTTGATGAGTGGAAAGATTTTCATAATAGTACCCGTTTTTGTGAGTATACGCACTTAGTACTGTTGTCGTTCTTTTGCTGACCATGTCAGTATCGGCATCTTCATCTACAGACATGATAAAGGCTTCAAACGTAGAGGTCTGTGACAATTCAAAATATGTGGTATATGGAATATAGACGAATACGGCTGACTCGCCCAGCAATCCACCAATCGCTGTATCGGTCTTGGAAATAACCCCAATGATTTCAAATGTTTCACTATGATTTTCGATAGATATACAAACGGTTTTCCCGACGATATTTTCTCGACCATATAATTTTTCAGCGAGTTCAGAGTCGATCATACATACTCTTGCGGCGCTTTTTATCTCTGCTGATGAAAAGCCGCGGCCATATTTTGCACCGGCAACCGAAAGAGCAATGGCATTATTGCCGACACCGAGAGCGGATGTTGGTGTTGTAGGAGTTTGCGATCCGATTTCAATCGACTTATAAATCAAGGGCATCACAGAAGAAATTTCATCAATTTGTGATTGAACATATTCCACCTCATTTAACGCGAATGGTTCATTGGCAGGGGCAGAGACAATAACTCCGGAAAATCCAAATGTTTGGAATGCATCTAATATCTGAGATCGACCGCCATTTCCAACAGAGTAGACAGCAATTACTGAACATGTCCCCACAATGATACCGATCATAGTCAGAATGGTTCGAGATCCATGGCGGATCATGTTTTGAATTGCCATTTTTACGCAATCCACTACCATGTTTTCCAATCCTTATCCAAAAGAACTCGATCCCCTTCTTTAAATTCTTGTCCTGTCGAGGATACAATATAGCAGTCCATATCAAAATTTACCATTTCCGCATAGCCGGATGATGAATATTTACAGTTAACATATTTTTTTGTGACAATCCCATTATCATAGATCCATACATACTCTTGGCCGGATGAATCTTGATCAATAAGATTCATTGGGATCTTAACAACGTTTTTTCGAACACCCAGTCGAATGGATGCCGTAGCCGTAAAACCGGGTATTATTTTATCATCGGCATCGGCAATACAAATCGAAACGGCCACCTGCGCTCCGGTATTGGTTAAAAAAGACTGTGAAGCTTTATCGTCGATTTGATCGACATATCCGGAGTATTTGTTAGGAAAACCATTGCCGCTAATGGTTACCGATTGACCTATTTTAATGGTACTGATTCGATCCTCACCTACCCAGATTTTTAGGCGCATAGCCTCATAATCCATAATAGAAAACAGAGGGGTGCCTATGCTGATATATTCACCGCATTGAACATTTATCTCCTTGATATATCCCGAATGAGGCGCATAAATGCCCGCACCGGATTGGGATAATGAAATATTATGTTCTTGAAGTGCCTGGGAATTCAAAATTTCCAGGATTGTATTTTTATCGATGCCGGATGGAAGTGATAGAGAGACACCCTCCTGAATAAGAGATGAGGTTGACTCTTTATTATTAATATCTATCCGAGCAATCAGCTGACCTTCTTCTACATACTGGCCTTTCTGAACATACACCTCTTTCAGCATAACTTTGGAATTGGTAAAAACATGATAAACGGGGGCTTGAATGGTACCACTATAGGATACGGTATCGGTAGCCACGCCAACTTGTGCCTTCATTAAGGACACTTTTGGTAAATGATTATAAAAATAATCTGCTGTAAATCCTGAAACCGTCAGCAGTAGATAAGTAATAATAACAATTAACTTATATTTTTTCATAGACACACCTCTTTCTCTGTATCTATTTTGACAGTGAAAAAGGCAAATACACCTCATCCGAATAATAATTTTTTTATCAGCCACAATACCTAATGGGGTGATAAAATGGGAATTATACGTTGTGAACATCCATGTCGGCATCAATCGGATGGATACTGTAAATTACGTAGACCAACAAGCATAAATCAGCGCGATATTGCACGCACCGGATGCGCATTTTTTGAAAATAAAAAAAGGAATGATTAGTCATTCCTTTTTAGAGCTGGGATAAAACTGATAGCAAAAGCAACTATGGTTGTAAAGATGAGTTCCGGCAACATATAGGATCCATTATAGGCAAGCGACCAGGTTAACGGAGTGTAACCAACTTGATCATATTCAGCGAACAAGATAACACCGGATAATACATGCATAATATAACGCAAGGTCAAGCAAAAAATAGCGCTGAGCCAAAGTCCGTGTTTTTTACCGTGAAACAGTCCCGACAAACTTAGACTTCCATACGCTAACAAATAATCAAGAACAAGGGTACCAATAAATATGATCGGCGTCAGTCCCCAGCTTGAAATTTGCGCTATATCCAGAATAATTTGTAATGCAGCATACGATATGCCTGTTATTAGCCCCCATTTTATTCCGTGACGCCATCCAGCCAGTAAAATGGGTAACATGCTTACGGCTGTTATGGAGCCGCCTAGGGCCCAAAATGAGTTAATCTTAATAAAGTTTAAGATAACCGCCATAGCGATTAGGATTGCACATTCTACAAGTTTTCTTACACGGGTCATTTTTCTTTCCTCCAAAAATAAAAATTCTCATACGGAAAATCCGCATGAGAATATACGTGTATCAACGATCTCCCTACGCCGGCATTATCCGTATCAGGTTCCTTGGGTTCCGGATAAAACCGATCTCAGCCGACAAAATCAGCACCCCATTTAATTTACAAAACAATTATAGCATTTTTTGGATATTTGTCAATACAGAATTAAAATATTCCGGAAGATCACTATCAAACAATAAGCGCTCTCCACTTATTGGGTGTGTAAAGCCTAAAACCTTTGCATGCAGACATTGACCATTTAGTTTAAAAGTATCTTTTTTGTCACCATAGGTAGTATCCCCCAATAAGGGATGACCGATATGGGACATATGAACACGAATTTGATGCGTACGACCGGTTTCCAACTTACATTCAATATAAGTATATTTATCCAGATGCACCAGTGTTCGATAATGCGTCACGGCGTGCTTGCTGTTTTGTTTCGTAACGGCCATTTTCTTTCGATCCGTTTTGCTTCGGCCAATAGGGGCATCAACGGTTCCTTCGTCGCCGGGATTCCCACAGACAATGGCGTGATAAATGCGATCTATCGAATGATCCTTAAACTGCACAGCAAGAGATTGATGAGCCATATCCGTTTTTGCAATAACCAATAAACCGCTGGTATTTTTATCAATTCGATGTACAATACCCGGACGCATTACGCCGTTAATTCCCGACAGCTCATTTCCGCAGGCATGCAACAAGGCATTAACCAATGTACCATCCGGATTTCCCGCTGCGGGATGAACGACCATGCCACGCGGCTTATTAACAACGGCAATATGCTCGTCCATATAGACAATGTCCAATGGAATATCCTGTGCGACTGCCTCACAGGGTACAGACATCGGAATTGCCAATGTAACGGTATCATCGACAAAGACGATCTGTTTTTTTTGTGCAACCTTTTGATTCACCATGACCGAGCCGGATTGACATAGCTCAGCCAATGAAGAACGAGAATGATTTGGCAATAACAACGACAATGCCTTATCCAACCGCTCTCCCGCTTGATCTTCAGTTATCTTCAGTTGCATCAATTGAGGATTCATTCACAATCTCCGTTACTTGATTTTTTCTTTTAAACAGAGGATTATCTTTATCAAAAAATAACAATACGGCAATAAGGGCAATACCACCAAGCGTGATAAAAATATCTGCGACATTAAAGATGGCGAACTCCACGAAATCAAACATAAACATATCGACAACATAGCCATAGAAAATACGATCGATCAAATTACCGATGCCACCGCCTACGATAGCCGCAATGCATATTCGATACGGAAGAGAAAGTTTTTTAAAAAAAAGCACATAGAGACCCGCTGCAACAACAAGTGCTGTAATAACGATCAATATCCATGTATGTTCTCTTAAAATGGAAAAGGCAGCACCTGTATTCTCAACATAATAAAAATGAAAAATACCGCGAATCCCTTCGAGTTCGGAAACCGGTGCCAACACTGTCATTGCCCAATATTTTACCAGACGATCCAGTACTACAATTCCAGCCATTATAATAACGGATAATAACATATTTTCCCTTTCTTTTAGGAATAATAGGCAGCCAAATGGCTGCCTATTATTTAATTCTTATGCATCAAAATTTACAGTGTCATAATCCGTATCAGTATCTACAGTTACGGTATCCATGTCGTCAATAGCGGCAGCTATATCAGACATATCCTCTACCGGCTCCTCAACATCGGCTACGGCTTCGGGAACATCCAATTCCTCGGCAACTTCTTCAACGGCAGGAACTTCTTCGGCGATCTCATCAGCAGTTTCCTCAATCACTTCCGGTTCTTCTGCTTCTTGTTCTTCTTTTTCGTAAACCGGAAGAGCCGAAATAATCTCGATGTGAGACTTATATGTAGTCAACAACTGGTTGCGGAAGTTATTGACTTCAACACGCATGCTGTTATAGTGTTCATCTGCAGCCTGAGAAGCATGTACGGCATTTTGAATGATTTCCTCGGCTTTCGCATTAGCGTCATTCAAAATTTCTTCTGCCTTAGCCTTAGCTTCCTTTGTGGAAATCTCAACCAAACGCTGAGCTTCCAGCATGGCACTCTTAAGGTACTCTTCATCTTTGCGATACTCAGTAATCTTCTCAACAAGAAGATTCAACTTCTTCGTTAACGCAAGATTTTCATCGTACAATTTCTGATAGTCGGCAGCGACAGTATCCAGAAATGCATCAACAGCTTCGCACTTATATCCTCCCAGTGTTTTAGGCAACGGATATTCTTCAATATCGTGAGGTGTAAGCATTTTTCTTTCTCCTAACTATAAATATTTGTTTGCAGTAATAAAATATCTGCCTTTCGCGCTTACGGTTCCGTTGAAATCAACAAAAAATTTACCGTATCCCCGAATGGAGATCATACAAGGATCAGAAATAGAAAAGGACGGTGAGTTTTTCAAAACCGCATTTACGGTAACCCGTTCTTTTTCGATCAGTTGTTTCCCCTTTTCTCTGGAGCATCCGGCACAGAGCGAAACGATACTATCCAAGCGAAGGGATTTTACCGTACCGGTAATGGTTTTAAAATTTCGTATTGGTTCCCCAACCTCGGATAATTCAATTTCACGCACCGTAACAGATTCTCGACCGACTCTTTTCAATTCATCTAAAATGAATTGATTTGCCGGTTGCTTAACAAAAGCAACAAATCCATCTCGGGTCTGAATGATATCCCCTACCTGATCCCGTTTTATACCGAGCCCTAACAGAGAACCCAAAATGTCGCGATGTGACAAGGTATTATAGGAACATAAGAGAATGGATGAAATGGGAATTTCATAGGAATAATTCTCGTGAGGAGCAATCAAAAATAATATTCTCTCCGCTTCCGACCATCCGCCAAAACTTTGCATATATACAGAATATGCCGAGCAAATTTTTCTGACAATTTCCGCTTGATGCAGATCACAAAACGATGTCCAGCGTATGCCGTGACCATCGTTGACCTGATCAAATAGATCCATGATATGGGAAGCAAAATATTGATCGGACGGATCGAAATGACGCAACATCTCTCTTACAGCCATTGGATTACCCTACTCAAAAAGGATAAAATCAGCAAAACCACAACGGGTGAAAAATCAAGTGGCAAAGATGCTAAAAACGGAACTTTAGCCAATAATTTTCGTATTGGTTTTAAGAATGGTTCTGTAAGCCATTGAACGGCATCATAAATACGGTGAAAAACCGAATTACTCACTGCCATAGCCACAAATGACATGACCGCACGGGCAACAATGAGAAATTCTAACACACCAAAGCAAGAGAATAGAATGCGCTTAATGATTATCCAGGTCATTCAAGTTTAAAAGAATCCGTTTCGATGGTGTCCATTCCCTCGCCCGAAAATTCCGAGCCATAAGGAATAATTAAATAGGTGCCGACCGATACATTCTTGATCTTGGCGCGAACGGCATAAGCGGCACCGCTGAGCACATCCAGAATACGACGAGCAATTTCCTTGCCGGTATTGTCCAGATTCAGAACCACCGTTTTATGCGCAATGACATGATCGGCAACCGAAATGGCATCGTTAAACTCGCTGGGACGTACCAGCACATACTGAGGCGCATTCGGATTGTTGACAGCGGGAGCTACACGAGCCGGATCGGCGGCATTGATAGCATCACTTAAATCGTCTGCTTGATCATTGGTTACTACATCTTCGGGATCGGGGGGGAATAACTTATCCATTAAACCCATTTTTTCTTTCCTCCTAAATATAATTTCTTGGGCCAAAAATTTCAGAACCGACACGCACAAGGTTCGCCCCGTGCGCAACGGCCAATTCATAATCGTTGGACATACCCATCGACAATATACCCATATTGATATTATCCGCTTTTTTTGCCTTCATGTCAACAAATAACTGAAACATTTTATCAAAAAATGCTTCACTTTCCTTTTTTTTGCCGTGATCGACGGGTAAAACAGCCATTAAACCGCAAATTTTCAGATGCGGAAAGGATGATGCCTCATCCAAAAATCCGGAAACCTCATCAAACAGAAAGCCGGTCTTACTCTCCTCTGCTCCTGTATTAACCTGAACAAGAACGTTCACTTCACGGTTGTGTTGTGCCGCCTTATTCTCCAATGAATGTGCCAATCTACGGGAGTCCAGCGACTGAACCATACTGACTTTATCCATAATAGAATTGATTTTATTGGATTGTAAATGTCCAATAAACTGCATATCGCACAGTCCCTTGAGTGCATCATACTTACTGACAAGTTCCTGAGCACGATTTTCGCCGATCACTGTAATTCCGCAATGAATGGCTTGCAAAATCTCATCAACCGATCTGGTTTTCGTTACCGCCATGAGCGTTATTTCATCCGGATTACGATGGGCACCCTGTGCTGCACGACATATATTTTCTTGGATTCGGGCGATATTATCCTTAATGCTCATGATTATATCCCCTTTATGACTCGGCCTTCATACAAATCTCGACCGGCAATGACAATATCATCGCTTTCGCCGATATCTTCGCCTAAGATTAGCGCATAATCTTTAGCTGAGTAGACAATAGTAATCGGCTGGAAAGATAAAACCTTTCCTTTAACAACATATACGCCGGTTACACCGTTTTCGAATTTGATAGCATTTTTGTCGACAAAATATCCACTGTAACGGGATGAGATAATCTCAACGGCCTGACGATGGCTTCCGATATGCAAACCGATTTCGTCGGTTGAAGACACAACAACGGCAACTTGTCCATCCTGCGCATCGGAAACCCGAGAGATCATGACGCGCATACTGTCATCGGAATATTCGGGAAAACGCAAACGAAGATAATTCCCAGCCTTAACCCCACTATCTTCCGGCATGAGAAAGGCACACTTCCATTCAAATCCATTGATAACCGACCCAACATAATTGGAGGGAATAGAATTTGTCTGCGGAGTATTTACATATTGAGTCAAGGTGCTTACCGTAATATCGGATGCCGCACTCATAGGGAGTTTTCCCTCAAAGGCATCGCATTGTGAAGTAAAGAAACCGGATTCCGGCGAATAGATGGTGGACAAAATATTGGATCCGTTTTGCAGTTGCGCAATATGCTCACGCAAAGAAGATATCTGATCAATGGTAACTTGTGCATTTCCATCCAGAATCGAACGCTTATTCATGAGCTTTGCCAACTCATGGACAAACGGTTGCGCCTCGCGCACAGACCCAAGATCGGCTCGCGCAAGAATATCGTATATGGTTTTGTTGATCTGCTCATCCAGACGGGATACATCATAGTCAAACAGATTACCGGATTCATAAATTTCCGTTAAGCTGTCAAGCTGTGCCTCAAGTTTGGCTAATTGATCGGAAAAACCGTTATCATTCCCCAATGAGTATACCGTCGCAATCTTATCTCCGATCGCAACACGGGCGCCATCATCCAAGGCATAATCGTAACTACCGCCACCCGCTGTGATTATCGTTTCATCGCGGAAGAATATGGCTGTACTTTCTGTTTTTTCTTCAGCAGTATGCCAATACAGACGTGCCACCTCAACCTCTCGGGAAAACAGGCTGATCAATTGCACTACGCCATAGATCACAGCAATTAGCACTAACAGCACTGCACCGATACGTATCCAAATTTTCTTCTTGTCTTTAACCATCATATACCTAACACAAATTTAAAATTATTTTGGCTTGCTCGACAGGATCTTGTTGATCAACGCAGATCCATTGTATTTTCTCATTGCGTTTAAACCATGTTAACTGGCGTTTGGCATAACGACGAGAATTTCTCTTCAATACCTCAACCGCTTCATCCAGGCTCATTTGCCCATCAAGCACAGGAAGCAGTTCCTTGTATCCTATCGCCTGCATTGCCTGACAATCCCTTGGAACTCCATCCTGTAAGAGTCTTTCCATTTCTTCGAGAAGACCGCTGGCTATCATTTTCTCAACACGAATATTTATTTTTTCATAAAGTTTCTCACGGTCGGCATAAGTCAATCCAATATAGATACTCTGTATCGGTTGGTTTTCTTTTGCTTCACAAGCCAACTGTGACATGGTTTTACCGGAAATACGATAAATTTCCAATGCGCGAATAACACGTCGAATATTATTCGGATGCAAGGTATCAGCCCATTGCGGATCAATCTGATATAACTGGTCCCAAACGTATGTATTTCCCATTTTTTGCGCTTGATCCTGTAGAGAGGTTCGATATTCCAGATCATTGGGCATCTCTTCAAAGGTTTGCCCCGTCAGTAGTGCATCTACATATAGTCCCGTCCCTCCGACAAGCATAGGAACTTTACATCTTTTTATAATATCTTCCATAATGGGATATGCGCTTGCACAGTATTGAGCTACCGAGAAAGAAGCATGAGGTGGGATAATATCGATCATATGATGGGGAATATTGCCCATTTCATGTGGTTGAATTTTAGCGGTACCAATATCAAATCCTCGGTAGATTTGCATGGAATCTGCTGAAATGACTTCGCCATGTATTTGTTTTGCCAGCGTGATGGACAACCCGGACTTCCCTGTCGCCGTCGGCCCTACGATACAAACTACGGTTTGATTCTCAAGCATTATACGATCCTCTTAAATAATTTTTCAAAATCTTTCTTCTGCATCGTATAAATAATGGGGCGACCGTGAGGGCAGTATTTAACATCAGGAATAGCAAAAAGACGGTCAATTAAGGCTTGTTGTTCCGCTTTATGACTATACTGGCCACCCTTGACTGCTGATTTGCACGCCATGGATTCCAGTATTTTTGTGCGTTTATCCTTAGAAATTTGCTTATCGGCCAAGTTAGCGGCAGCATGCTCTAAAATATTTAAAACGTCCTCTTTCGCAATTTCAGCGGGAATGGCTCGTACCATAATCGCGTTTCCGCCATAATCCTCCAATTCAAACCCACATTCGGTAAACGACTCCATTTCATCCAGTATAAAAGTTTTATCCTGCCGATCAAGAGTAATGATACATTCAACCAAAAGCGGTTGAGATTCGCTTTTTGATTTATTATTCAGCGTTTCGAAGATCAGGCGTTCGTGCGCCGCATGTTTGTCAATGAAATATACCTCATCTGCACATTGAGCAATAATATAGGTATTAAAAATTTCACCAATACACACAATTTGAGCCGGAATTTCTGTTTGAATCGGTTCCGGTTTTACAACGGTAAACTTAGGTGTGTTTTCCTGTTGTTTTTGGGTAATAAACGGCATTTGTGGGGTTGTGCGATCGGTAAAAGTGAAAACCGTAGACGGACGTGGTTTTGACACAGAATTATCCACTTTAATAACCATATCCGGTTCTTGCGGTTTCATCGGCGGAATTGACCGGCTTGGTGTTGAAACATTTAAAGTGGGTTGTTGTGTTGGAATTTCATAAAAGCCGGCAACGATTTTTCTCTGCTCCTGCGGCTCCAGTTCCTTTTTTGCAGCAACATAGCGTTGATCCATGGCGTTTAACGCTTGAGAAACTGCACGAAAAACGGCACTGAAGATCATTTTCTCATCTGAAAATTTAACGATGCTTTTTGAGGGATGAACATTAACATCCACGCTGGTTGCATCCAAATCAAAAGAGAGTACGCATACCGGGTATTTGCCGCTCATGATGCTTCCGGCATACGCCGATTCTACGGCTTTTGCCAATAATCCGGAGGTAATACTTCTTCCGTTTATAAAGAAAAACTGCTGATTTCGATTTCCGCGTGCCGCCAACGGCTTACACACCAATCCGGAAATGCGGATAGTACC
>JAZNSU010000075.1:0-34426 GCA_045591385.1 Eubacteriales bacterium | reverse complement strand
GCCACCATGCTGGTCTTTATCACCAGCGACGTTGCCATCACCCCCGCCATGCTCCAACAAGCACTTTCGCATGATATTACCAATACTTTTAATATGCTCTCGGTCGATGGCGACACCTCGACCAATGATATGGTCACGGTTTTAGCCAACGGCTTAGCCGAAAACCCCATCATTGATAGTGAGGGCGACGATTTTGCCGCCTTCTGCCAAGCGCTCAATTCGGTGACGGTCTATCTGTGCCGCACCATTGCGGGCGACGGCGAGGGTGCGACCAAACTGCTCGAATGCAAGGTAATGGGCGCGGCCGATCAAGCCACGGCCAAGACGGTGGCCAAATCGGTTATCTGCTCTTCCCTGCTCAAAGCCGCCATGTTCGGCGCCGATGCCAACTGGGGTCGCGTGCTGTGCGCCATTGGCTATTCGGGTGCCGATGTGGATGTCAACAAGGTTGGTGTTTGCTTCCGCAGCAACAAAGGCACGATTGAAGTTTGCCGAAACGGTGCCGGAGTCGAATTCTCGGAAGAAAAAGCCAAAGAGATCCTGCTGGAGAAAGAGATCGAGATTCTGGTCACGCTGGACAGCGGCGAGCACAGCGCCACCGCCTGGGGTTGTGACCTGACCTATGACTATGTAAAAATAAACGGAGATTACAGAACTTGATGAACGAATTTTCCAATGCCGAGCGGGCGGAAGTGCTCACCCAAGCCCTGCCGCACATCAAACGCTATACGGGGCAGATCGTTGTTGTTAAATACGGCGGTAATGCCATGATCAATGAACACCTCAAACAACAGGTAATGGAAGACATTGTCCTGCTGTGGCTGATCGGGGTCAAGATCGTGCTGGTGCACGGTGGCGGTCCTGAGATCAATGACCTGATGGACCGACTGGGCAAGAAACCCGAATTTGTCGACGGCCTGCGCGTGACCGATAAGGAAACGGTCGATATCGTCCAGATGGTGTTGGCCGGCAAGGTCAACAAAACGCTGGTGAACCTTTTAGAAATGAAAGGCGGGCGCGCCATGGGCATTTCGGGCATGGACGGTCGCCTCATCGAAGCCAAGGTCAAAAATGAGAAGCTGGGCTATGTTGGTCAGATCACCAATGTCAACATCCAGCCCGTCTTTGACCTGCTGGAAAAGGGCTACATTCCCGTCATTTCCACCATCGGTTGTGACGAGCAGGGCAACGCCTACAACATCAACGGCGACACCGCCGCCGCCTTTATCGCCGGTGCGTTGGGCGCCGAGCGCCTGATCATGATGACCGATATTGCGGGCATCCTCAAAGATAAGGACGATCCCTCTACCCTCATTCCCAAGATCACGCTGGATGAGGCTGAACACCTGCAGGAACAGGGCATCATTTCGGGCGGTATGATCCCCAAAGTGGATTGCTGTATTGAAGCGGTACATAAGGGCGTGCACTCGGTCATTATTATGGACGGCCGTGTCCCCCATTCGATTTTGATGGAATTGCTGACCGACGAAGGCGCCGGTACCATGGTGACAAAATGAAACAGATTGATAAACAATACGTAGCCAACACCTATAAGCGCTTCGATCTGGAGATCGTGTCGGGCAAGGGCTCGTTGGTATACGATGAAACAGGAAAAGAATATATTGACCTGGGTTCCGGCATCGGTGTCACGGCATTGGGTCATGGTGACGAGGGCTGGAAAGCGGCGGTAACCGCTCAGCTGAATCAAGTATCCCATACCTCCAACCTCTACTATACCCATCCTTGCGCACGGCTTGCCCAAACTATGTGCAAACGCACCGGCATGAGCAAGGTCTTTTTCAGCAATTCGGGCGCTGAGGCCAACGAATGTGCCATCAAACTCGCCCGCAAATACGCCGCCGAGCACAAGGGCAACGAATATTACAACATTATTACCTTGGAGCAGAGTTTCCACGGTCGTACCCTGACCACACTCGCGGCCACCGGTCAGGATCATTTCCATCAACTGTTCCAACCGCTGACCGAGGGCTTTATTCATGTTCCCGCCAATGACCTATATACCCTCAAGGTCGCTATCCACAGCCATAAGGTGGCCGGCATTCTGATGGAATGTGTGCAGGGCGAGGGCGGTGTGCGCGCACTGGACAAGGAGTACGTCAAAGGCGTGGCACAGTTATGCCAAGAGAATGATATTGTACTGATGATCGACGAGGTACAGAGCGGCAACGGCCGTTCGGGCGCTCTGTATTCCTATATGAACTACGGCATCACCCCCGATGTGGTATCCACCGCTAAAGGTTTGGCGGGCGGCCTGCCCTTGGGCGCTACGCTGATGAGCAAGAAAATGGAATCGGTATTGGGTTTTGGCGACCACGGTTCGACCTTCGGCGGCAACCCCATCGCCTGTGCGGCGGCCGAATATGTCCTCTCCCGCATCGATGATGCGATGCTGGCCGATGTCCGTCAAAAAAGCCAATACATTTTCGATACCCTCTCCAATGCTGACGGCGTTGAGGCCGTCACGGGTATGGGGCTAATGATCGGTATTAAGACGGTCAAACCCGCCTCTGAAGTGGTTGCCGCCTGCATGGCGCAGGGCGTTTTGTGCTTAACCGCCAAAGACAAGGTGCGGCTGTTGCCCGCCCTCAATATCCCTATGGAAACTCTACAAAAAGCCATCGAAATCATTAGGAGCGTTGTATGTTAAAAGGCAGACATTTTCTCAAATTGCTGGATTTTACTCCCGAAGAAATTGAATATTTACTCGACCTAGCCGCTGACTATAAAGCCAAAAAGAAGGCAGGGATCCCCCATCGGGATCACGAAGGTAAGAGCATTGCCCTGCTTTTCGAAAAGACGAGTACCCGCACCCGTTGCGCCTTTGAGGTGGCGGCGGCCGATTTGGGTATGCACCCCGTCTATCTCGACCCGTCGGGTTCTCAGATGGGTAAAAAGGAAAGCATCCCCGATACCGCACGGGTACTGGGACGGATGTTTAACGGCATCGAGTACCGCGGCTACGGTCAGAACTTGGTGGAAGAACTGGCCAAATATGCCGGCGTTCCCGTATGGAACGGGCTGACTAATGAATTTCATCCCACCCAGATCTTGGCCGATTTCCTCACCATTAAAGAACATTTCGGTTCTCTCAAGGGCAGAAAGCTGGTATACACCGGCGAAGCCCACTACAATATGGGCAACTCCCTCATGATTGGCTGCGCCAAAATGGGGATGCACTTCGTAGCGTGCGCCCCTCGCCGCTATTTCCCCGACGATGCGCTGGTCGAAACAGCCCGTGCCATTGCCGCCGAAACGGGAGCGACCATTGAACTGAGTGAAGACCCTGCCACCGCTGTGGTCGGCGCCGATATTATCTATACCGACGTGTGGGTGTCGATGGGTGAGCCGGTCGAGGTGTGGGAAGACCGCATCCGCGCTCTCTCCCCCTACCGCGTGACACAGGAACTGATGGATATCGCCGGTCCCCAATGCCGCTTTATGCATTGCCTGCCCGCTTTCCATGATTTGAAAACGGGTCTGGGTGCCGAGATCTGCGGCCGTTTTGGGCTGGATTGCATGGAAGTCACCGATGAGGTATTCGAAGGCCCGCAGTCGATCGTTTTTGACGAGGCCGAAAACCGTATGCATACCATTAAAGCCGTCATGGCGGCAACCCTATAAGAAAAAGCACCCAGATGGGTGCTTTTCTTATTGCTCCATAAATTTTTTGATGGCCTCAAAGGATTCATCCGAGATATCATGCTTACCATCCATACCGGCTCCCTTGTGCAAAGGGAGCTGTCAGCGCAGCTGACTGAGGGATTGCCGCACCTCAGCATCAATGCAATGACACACCCCTGCAAAGTTCTCATTTACTTCCTTGTTGGAAAAATGCAAAACACGCAATCCATAGCCATATAAAAATTCGCTGCGGTGAAAATCCCGCATTTCCCCTGCGCTCGTATAATGTTGCGAACCATCTAACTCAACAACGATTTTTGCCTGAGCGCTATAGAAATCTACAATATATTTTCCTAATACCTTTTGTCGCGAAAAGCGAATGGGATAATCCCTCAGAAAATCGTACCATAAGTACCGTTCTTCCTTGGTCATATTTTTCCGCAATTCTTTTGCAAACGGCACAAGATTTTTGTTGTGCTTGGATTGCATCACAATCCCTCCACCGCTTTCGCGGTCCCCCTCCCTTTACACAAGGGAGGCATTTTTAGGGTTCCATAAATTTTTTGATGGCCTCAAAGGATTCATCCGAGATATCATGCTCGATCTTGCAGGCATCCTCGGCGGCCACCCTTTCACTCACGCCCAATTTCATTAGGCAGGCGGTAAGCAGTTGATGTCGCTCAAAAATCTTTTGCGCCCGTTCGCGACCGCTTTCGGTCAAGGCAATAAAGCCGTCCTTATTCACCTCGATAAACTGCCCCGCTTTGAGCAACCCGACCGCACGGCTCACGCTCGGCTTGGAATAGCCCATATCCTCGGCGATATCAATGGATCGTACCTTTTTCCCTTGTTGGGACAGGCGTAAGATCGTTTCCAGATACATCTCGCCCGACTCTTGAATTTTCACCGGTATCGCCTCCTTTTCCTATAGCATACCACGAATTCCCTCTTTTGGCAAGGGTCAAACTTTTTTCAAAAATCGACAAAAAAAGTATTGACAAACTTTCCCTGTATGATTATAATATGGGTTGTGGTTAGCATATGCTAACTAAAGGAGAGGTACAGTATGAATACATTAAAAGACCTAAAGATCGGCAAGACGGCCAAGGTGGTCAAGGTTCATGGGGAAGGCGCCGTACGGCGGCGGATCATGGACATGGGCATCACCAAAGGCATTGAGATCTATCTTCGCAAGGTAGCTCCCTTAGGCGACCCGATGGAACTGACGGTGCGTGGCTATGAACTGTCCATTCGCAAGGAAGATGCCCAGATGATCGAGATCGAATAATTTATTTTCACTATGAGTTAGCATAGGCTAACAAGGAAGAGGTTATTATGGACATTAAGATTGCCCTTGCGGGCAACCCCAACAGCGGAAAGACTACCCTGTTTAATGCCCTTACCGGCATGAATTAATATGTGGGCAACTGGCCGGGTGTTACGGTAGAGAAAAAAGAAGGCAAGATTAAAGGGCATGAGCAGGTAACGTTGATCGATCTGCCCGGCATCTATTCACTCTCCCCCTATACCTTGGAAGAGGTGGTGTCGCGCAATGTGCTCATTGAAGAGCGCCCTGATGCCATTCTGAATATCGTTGACGGAACCAATCTGGAGCGTAATTTGTATCTGACTACTCAGTTGATCGAGGTGGGGATTCCCGTCGTTATCGCCATCAATATGATGGACGTGGTGCGGCGCAACGGCGATAAGATCGACATTGATCTGCTTTCCCAGCGGCTGGGCTGCCCGATCGTGGAGATCTCCGCTCTCAAAAATACCGGCATTTCCGATGCGGCCGATACGGCCGTGATTGCCGCCAAACATGGGAAAATTGAGCCTCGGCACATCTTCTCAGGTTCAGTAGAGCACGTGCTGGCACACATTGAGGAAGCGGCTATTCACAACCTGCCCGATGAAGAACAGCGCTGGTATGCTATCAAATTGTTCGAGCGCGATCAAAAGGCGGTTGAAAAACTGGGTCTCTCTCCCGAAATTTTATCCCATATCGAGCAGGATATCGTCAAAATGGAGCAACGTTTTGATGACGATGCCGAGAGCATCATCACCAATGAGCGTTATCTGTATATTGATTCCATTCTGCACGGGTGCTATAAAAAGAAGAGCCTGACCCGCATTACCGTATCCGATAAGATTGACCGCATCGTCACCAATCGCTGGTTAGCACTTCCCATTTTTGCTATCATTATGTTTGTGGTATACGCCATTTCCATCGGCACGGTGGGCGATTGGACGGTCGGGTTTATGAATGACACCCTCTTTGGCGAATGGATCATTCCGGGCGCTGAAAATCTGCTAAGCAGTTGGGGGGTAACCCCGTGGCTGGTCAGTCTGATCACTGAGGGCGCCCTTGGCGGTATCGGAGCGGTACTTGGTTTCGTACCGCAGATGCTGATCCTCTTCCTGCTTCTTTCGATGCTGGAAGACTGTGGGTATATGGCTCGTGTCGCCTTTATTATGGACCGTCTGTTCCGCAAGTTCGGGCTTTCGGGCAAATCCTTTATCCCAATGCTGATTGCTACCGGTTGCGGCGTGCCGGGGATTCTGGCTTCCCGCACCATTGAGCAAGACCGTGACCGCAAGATCACCATCATGACCACCGGTTTTATCCCCTGCGGCGCCAAAATGCCGATCGTAGGCTTGCTGGCGGGCGCCTTGTTCGGTGGAAGCGCATGGATTGCTACCTCTGCCTATTTGCTGGGCATCGGTGCCGTTGTGGTTTCGGGCATTATCCTTAAAAAAACCAAGCCTTTTGCGGGACATCCCGCCCCCTTTGTTATGGAATTACCCGCCTATCATGCCCCCCAACCCAAGAATGTATTGCGGGCTACGGGTGAGCGTGGTTGGGACTTTATTAAGCGAGCAGGCACTGTGATTTTTGCCGCCAGCGTCATCATCTGGCTTCTCAATAACCTTACCGTCGGCGATGTTTCGGTACTCAACCACATCGGTTCGTTCTTAGCTTGGATCTTCAAGCCTCTCGGTTTCGGATACTGGCAGGCGGCCGTAGCCACTATTTTGGGATTAGTCGCCAAAGAGGAGGTTGTCGGACTGTTCGGCGCGCTGGGTATGGGAACGGCGGAGCAGGCTATGACTGCCATCTTCGGCGGCAATCAGATCGCCGGCTTCTCTTTCCTCACCTTTAACCTGCTGTGCGCTCCTTGTTTTGCGGCGATGGGCGCTATTAAGCGGGAAATGAATAA
This sequence comes from Eubacteriales bacterium, assembly GCA_045591385.1. Taxonomy (GTDB): domain Bacteria; phylum Bacillota; class Clostridia; order Oscillospirales; family UMGS1783; genus CAKSHC01. The sequence continues at coordinate 27,563 of JAZNSU010000075.1, read as the reverse complement.
TGGGAAATGGACGGCCTTTGCCATCACCTATATGTGCGTGTTTGCCTATGCCGTATCGCTCATGATCTATCAATTCGGCTCATGGTTTACCGGCACGGGAGACATTCTCGGCACCGGTTTTGCTTGTGCGACGGCTATCGTGATGGGATACTTCCTCTTCCGCAAAAATAAATACATCAAGAAAGTATAAAATATGAAACCGATTGACTATGTAATCTTAGGCGGAATTGTAGCGGCGGTAGTCGCCGTGATCCTCCTGCATATTCACAATAAGAAAAAAGGCAAGGGCTCCTGCTCTTGCGGCTGTCAAGGCTGCGCCATGAGCGAGCACTGTCATAATAAAAAGTAAACTCCTCTCAAAAAAGCAAGAACCCCGTGCGGGGTTCTTGTTTTTCTATCACAATTAGGATATAATGGTAGTTAGCATGAGCATTTCCTGACATTTGCGGTAGATGGCACAGCCATCCTGCACCGGCAACGGGTTTTGCCCCCGCCCCATCTCTACCGTGAAACCGGGGCGGTTGTAGGTCTTACAAAACCAGTCCTTAGCTCCGCGGCAGGCGGCGATCCCCTCAGGGGCGCTCACCGTATACCCGCATGCCTTGGCAAAAATGCGAGCCATAGCCTCCGACCCCGCCCCTGCGTGGTAAATCTCCTCGCCTTGGGTATGAAAGGCAAAGAGAGCATGAATACCCTCCTTCTCGATAAACTCCCGCACGGCGGTCGTTTCAGGCTCGGAAAAGGGTTCTTTCCCGCCGTACCGGGTGGGTGACGGACCGAAGATGCCATGCTCACGCTCCAGCATCTTGCCGCGGGCGAAGTCGGCATCAAAATTGTGGTTGAGATCGACCCCCCTTGCATTGGCCTGCCAGCGAGAAAAGTCCTCATGACCCTCATTAAAAAAGAGCAGCCGCGGTCGATCATCTTGGGCGATGCGCCCCTGTGCGATCTCAGCCCCGTCGGGATTGAGTAAAGGAAGAATATGCAAGGTGCACTTGGAAAGCGCCTGCCGACAGGGAATGGCACAAATCTCCCGCAGGGTCAGCAGGTCATAGGCAAAGCCAAGCAGGACAAGACCCGCCACCGTTTCGGCAGCATGGGTACCGCACAGATACAGCAGTCGGCGCTTGCCTTCTCCCAAGGTAAGAACGGGAATGTCCCGCCCCATCACGCTCTGCCCAATACTTTGAGAGCGAGCCCCGATTTTGACAAGTTGTGCGCACAGTTCTTTGGTATACTCCGCATCTAAGGATTGCTTATATAATGAATTCATCAGATCACCCCATAAACAGTATGAAGGGATGGCGTAAATTATGGATAAAACCGAAAAAACCTTGACAACCCAAACGGTATTTGACGGGCGGGTCATTCACGTCAAACACGACCGCGTTCTCTGCCCCAACGGACAGGAATCGATGCGGGAGATCGTCGAGCATCGGGGCGGCGTGGCGGTACTTGCCGTAACCGAGCAGGGCGAGATCTTCTTAGTCAGGCAATATCGTTATGCCTTAGGCTGCGAGATGTTAGAGATCCCCGCAGGCAAGCTGGAGGAAGGCGAAGAGCCGTCGTCGGCTATCCGTCGGGAATTGGAAGAAGAAGTCGGCGCCGTCGCCGCCACTTGGCGTGACCTGGGCCATATCATTCCTACCTGCGGCTATTGCTCGGAGAAAATCCATTTGTATTTAGCCAAGGATCTGACCTATACCCACACCCATCCCGACGAGGATGAGTTTTTAGACATTATCAAACTTCCCCTTACTCAAGTGCTGACCATGTGCAAAAACGGCGAAATAAACGATGCCAAAACGATTTGTGCGCTTTCTCGGGCGGAGGCGTGGCTATGAAACGACTGTCCTTAACTCACAAAAAGCCATGGCAACAGTATTTGATTGTCTTTGTCTGCGCCTTTCTGCTGATGCTGGCGGTCATGCTCCCCTTTGTGTTGATGGACGGAGGCTACTTTATCTATATCGGGGACTACAACTGCCAGCAGATCCCCTTTTATATCGAGGCCAACGAGTCAATCCGAAACGGCGAACTGATGTGGAACTGGAACACCGATTTAGGGTCTAACTTTATCGGGTCTTATGCCTTTTATCTGATCGGGTCGCCCTTTTTCTGGCTGACCCTTCTGCTGCCCATGGACTGGGTGGCAGGGTCGATCCCCTTTTTGATTGTGCTCAAAACGGCGGTGGCGGCTACGACAGCGTACGGATTTTTGAAACGATTTTTAAAGAAAAAGAACAATGCTTTTCTCGGATCCCTGCTTTATGCCTTCTCGGGATTCTGTTTTTATAACATCTTTTTTAATCATTTTCACGATATTATTGCCTTTTTTCCGCTGATTTTGATCGGTTTGGAGAAGCTTTTGAGTGAAAATAAGAAGGGTTTTCTCTGTTTTTCGGTCTTTTTGAACGCTTTAACCAACTATTATTTCTTCGTTGCCGAAGTAATTTTCGTCATTATTTACTTTTTTGTGCGGGTGCTCACCAAGGGCTGGCCTGATCTCAACTTCAAACGGCTGTGCTCCTTAGCCTTTGAATGTGTGGCGGGGTTTGCCTTGGCTGCCTTTATCGTATTGCCCGCCGTGCTGACCACCTTGCAGATCGACCGCGCCGCTACCCATTTAGAGGGCTGGGCGTGGATCACCTACTATGAAGTACAGCGCCCCTATCAGATTTTGCAGGCCTTTTTCCTGCCGCCAGAGATCTGCTCCGCCCCCAACATTTTCCCCGATGCGGGGGCTAAATGGAGTTCGGTGACGGCATGGCTGCCCCTGTTTGGCTTTACGGGGGCGATGACCTGGCTGCGGCGACGGCCGCGGGACTTCTTCTCCCATCTGTGCGTGGTTTTGTTTGTGATGGCCTTTGTGCCCATCCTCAACTCGATGTTCCAACTTTTTTCCAATAACTATTACACCCGTTGGTTTTTTGCCTTTGTGCTGATGCTGGCGCTGATCACCATGAAAGCCGCAGAAGAATGTAGTTGGAAAGAATGGAAATGGGGCATTGGTATTACGGCGCTGATCTCGCTTGGATTATGTGTGCCGCAAGCGCTGATCTACAACAAGGAAACCGAAAGTTTAGGGCTGGCACCCAATCTGCCCTTGCTCTATGCCCATATTGCTATCACGGTGACGGGGCTGATCCTTGTCTTTTTCCTTTTGCGATACGCGCACAAACACAAAGAAAATGTGACTCCTATACTGGGTGTTGTTTTGGTCTGTTTTACCTTGTTATTTGGTGTATTTTATGTGGGAGTATCCAAGGGGTCTTCCTCCATTACCAACCATGCCCAATACGTACAGCGCAACATTAAGGGGCGGGAGAATATGACCACGGTCTTACAGGACGGCGAGCGGATCGACACGGTGAACACCGAGACCAATGCGGGGATGTATTGGAATATGCCCACCATTCGTGCTTTCCACTCGGTCGTGCCCGGTTCAATTTTTGACTTCTATCACAACATCGGGCAGAAGCGGGACGTGAACACCGAGCCGCAACTCAATAACGATCCCTTACACGCTCTGCTGAGTGTGCGGTATCTGATTGACGGGGACTCGACGGTAGCGAACGAGTACCCAAACTACACCTATTCCCATGAGGATAACGGTAACCGCGTCTATACCTTTGATTACTATATCCCGATGGGCTTTACCTACGACAATTTCATTACCCGCAGTCAGTTGGAAGAGAATTTTGCTAAAACTTCCCGCGCCTATCTGATGCTCAACACCCTTGTGGTAGAGGATGAACAGGCGGATTTCCTCTCCTTTATGGAGTCGGTGGACGATCCGATGCTAACGATGGAGATGATGGATCTGCCCGCGGTGGCGGCGGCACGGCGACAGGCGACAGCCGAGAATTTCACCTACACGAAAACCGGCTTTACCTGTACCTTTAAAGCGCAGGGAAAGCAGGCGGTCTTCTTCTCCGTACCTTATGAAGAAGGATGGACAGCCACGGTCAACGGAAAGAATGCGGAAATTATACGGGTCAATCTCGGATTTATGGCGGTTGTATGCGAAGACGGTGCTAATGAGATTGCCTTTACCTTCCGCACACCGGGACTATCGATGGGGTTTGGCATAGCGGGATTGGCGATGGTAGCGATACTTTTCTATCTTGGGTATGACCATTTCTACCTACAGAAACGCAAAAATGCGGAAAACCTGCGGCGAATGGCCGCAATTGCCGAAAAAACTCTTGATTAAACTCTCCTGATAAGGTATAATATCTACTTGGAACTAAACATATTTTCACGGAGGAATTTATAATGATCGTATCTGGTAAGTCTGTCCTGCTGGACGCTCAGCGCCGTGGTTATGCCTGCGGTGCCTTCAACTTCAACAACATGGAATTTCTGCAAGCCATTATTCAGGCGGCAGAAGAGGAACAGTCCCCGGTTATTGTGCAGACCTCGGAGGGCGCGATCCGCTATGCGGGTATCGATTACCTGTCTGCCATGTTTAAGGTCGCCGCTTCCAAGGCCAGCGTTCCTGTTGTGCTGAATCTGGATCACGGTCTCAAATATGAAACTACCGTAAACTGCCTGCGTCATGGCTGGACCAATGTTATGATCGACGGCTCTTCCAAGCCCATCGAGGAAAACATTGCCCTGATCAAGAGCGTTTGCGCTCCGGCTCATGCGGTCGGCGTTTCGGTTGAAGCTGAACTTGGCAAACTGGTCGGCATCGAGGATGACGTTCAGGTTGACGAGAAGGATGCCGTTTACACCAATCCCGAAGAGGCCGCCTACCTGGTAGAGCAGAGCGGCGTTGACTCTTTGGCTGTGGCCATCGGTACCGCACACGGCAAGTACAAGGGCGAACCCAAACTTGACTTTGACCGTCTGGCTGAGATCCGCAAGGCCGTTTCGGTACCTCTGGTACTGCACGGGGCTTCGGGTATTTCCGAGGAGCAGATCAAGAAAGCCATTTCTCTGGGTATCTGCAAGATCAACATTGATACCGATCTGCGCGTGGCCAACACCGAGGGGATCAAGAAAGTCTTCCGCGAGGATCCGGAGCAGTTCGATCCCCGTAACTATTGCGGTCCGGCTCGTGCCGCTATCGTAGAGGTAGTCAAGAAGAAGATGCGCCTGTTCGGCTCGTCGGGTAAGGCTGCGGGTTTTAAGGCTGAGTAATTCATGAACATTACGCTCGAAGCCGATTACGCCTTGCGTATCGTCTATGTCTTTTCCTGCAACAACGTAAAAACCGACGCGCCCACCCTTTCTGAGCGCATTGGCGTGTCGTTGCGGTTCACCCTTAAAATTCTTCGCAAACTGCTGCTGGCAGGCATTGTCCGCTCCTATAAGGGCAAGTCGGGCGGTTACATGCTGGCAAAAGCCCCGAAAGACATCTCGATGTACGATGTCATTACCGCCATTGAGGGGGAGATTCCCGTCAATCGCTGTACCTGCGAGGATTATGAATGCGGACATCCTGATGTCAAGCAAGGGCTTCCCTGCCCCGTGCGTCATGTCTTTATTGATATGGCCGAGGATCTGCGAAAACGATTGGGGGCTATTGATTTTCAACAGGTTGTGGACGGAAAGGCAAAATATTAAAGATAAAAAGTGCCGTTCTCGGCACTTTTTGTTTAGGAGAATCTATGAAAGCGAAAAAATTGTGGGCGTTATTTTCCACCTTTTTTAAGATTGGCTTGTTTACCTTTGGGGGCGGCTATGCCATGATCCCGCTCATTCAGCGTGAGGTGGTGGAGAAGCACGGTTGGGCGACCGAGGATGATATCCTAGAAATATTGGCGATTGCCGAAAGCACGCCCGGTCCGATTGCGATTAACTCAGCCACCTTTATCGGCAGTCGGGTGGCGGGATTCTGGGGGTCGGCCTGTGCCACGCTGGGCGTTGTGCTTCCCTCTTACCTCATCATTACCCTGATCGCCTTTGTACTACGCAACTTCTTAGAAGTGGATGCGGTGCGGTACGCCTTTTTCGGCATCCGTGCGGGGGTGCTGGCGCTGATTCTCAAGTCGCTGTGGACAATGGCCAAGAAGTGCCCCAAACAGGTATTAGCCTACGCCATTGCGGCGGCCGCCTTCCTCATTTCGGCGTTGTTTGATCTCAATGTGCTGTTTATCATCATTGGGGCGGCTGTCGTCGGCATTGTGTCCTCACTCCTGTTGGAGAGGAGGACGAGAAAATGATTTTCTTAGAATTGTTCTGGGCCTTTTTCCAGATTGGGTTATTCACCTTTGGCGGCGGTTATGCCATGATCCCGCTGATTCAGGATGCGGTGATCTCCCACGGTTGGCTGACCGGTGAGGCGCTGGTCAATTTTATCGCCATTGCCGAGAGTACCCCCGGCCCGTTTGCCGTGAATATTGCCACCTACGTGGGCACCGAGATGGGGCAGACGGCGGGCGGCCTTGGGATGTGGGGCGGTTTACTTGGGGGCTGTTGTGCCACCCTTGGTGTGGGGCTTCCCTCTTTTATCATCATTCTGATTGTGGCCAAGTGCTACGAAAAGTTCAAATCCAACCGCATCGTCAAGGGCGCCATGTCGGGGCTAAAACCGGCCGTAATCGGCTTGATTGCGGCGGCAGTATTGTCGATCGGACAGACGGTGTTCTTCCCGAATGGGCTGAATTTTAGCGTTTTCTCGGGGATTCCCTTTTACGTGTCGCTGGTTATCTTTGCGGGCATGGCGGTGCTGGCCTTTAAGAAGGTGCATCCCATCCTCATCATTGGAATTTCGGCCGTACTCGGCATTGCGGTCGGCTATACATTGCCATTAGGACTATAAGGAAAACGGACATGAGTTTTGAAAAGTTGCATGAGTATTTAGAAAAGACCATTCCCTGCAACGTGATTCCCGGATGCGACGTTTTGGTGTTTCATAAGGGAGAATTGGTTTATCGAGAGCAATTCGGGTACAGCGATTATTTCAAACAGCAATCAGTGGATCCTGAGGAGCATTACATTCTGTATTCCTGCTCCAAGGTGGTCACCTGCTCGGCGGTATTGCACTTGGTTGAGGAAGGCAAGTTGGGGCTGGACGATCCGGTATCGAAATACCTGCCCGCCTTTGCCGATGTTACGCTTCGAGATGGGAGCCGTCCTCAGACGGTGATGACGGTGCGGCATTTATTTACCATGACAAGCGGGCTCAATTATGACCTAAAGAGTTCTTCGATTTGTGAGGCGCTCCGCCAAAATCCCCATGCCGATACGGTAACTCTGGCGAATGCCATTGCCAAGACACCCCTCTCCTTTGAGCCGGGTACCCATTATCAGTACAGTTTAAGCCATGACATTCTGGCGGCCATTGCCGAAGTGATTACGGGCAAGACCTTTGAAAGGTACGTGAACGAGTGGATCTTTCAGCCATTGGGGCTGACCGAGATCGCCTACAATTTCAATGACAACAACCGCAGAAAACTGGTAGCTCAATACATGGCTAACAGCAATGGTGATTCCATTACCCCGATGGGTGGGGAATGTGCCTATATTTTCAGCAAAAATTATTACAGCGGCGGGGCGGGTATGATCGGACGTGCCGAGGACTACACCAAGATCTTGTCGGCGCTCTCGCAGGGCAAACTGCTCAAAAAGGAAACACTGAATCTGATGAAGACCAATCAGTTAGATAACACCTGTCTGCAGGATTTTCACAAGACGGCTTGGCTCAAGGCTCACGGCTACGGATTGGGCGTGCGTACGCTCATGCATCCGGAGATGTTAGACAACACGGCGCCTGCCGGTGAGTTTGGCTGGGACGGTGCGGCCGGTTCTTATGCGCTTGTGGACAGTGACCGCGAGATTGCCATCGGGTATCTTCAGCAAGTGAGAAATTGCATGTTTGCCTACAATGTCGTGCATCCCAACATTCGCACCCTTGTTTATGAGGCGTTAGGGTACACATTTAAATAAAGAAATCGGAACCTTTCGGTTCCGATTTCTTTTTATTTAAAGTTCTTTTCCAAACATTCCAGCATTTCGTCACGCGTCGGCATGGCGGGAGAGGTGCCCTGTCTGGTAACCGAGAGACCGGCTACGCAGGTAGCAAACTGCATGGCTTCCAGATCGCCCAGCCCATAGGACTTGGCGCAGGCGAAACCGCCGTTGAAGGCATCGCCGGCACCGGTGGTATCGACGGCCTTGACCTTGATGGGCATGACATGGAATTCTTCCTTGCCGTTATAGAGGAAGGAGCCGTTGGAGCCGAGTGTGATCAGAACGGCCTTGGCACCGAGTTTGATAATGCGCTTGGCGGCTTCACGGGCATCGTCGATGGTTTCGACCGTATCCATATCGGCCAGAGCGGCGGCCTCGGTTTCGTTAGGGGTAACATAATCGACACCCTGATAGATCTCTTCCGAGATGGTCTTATTGATGGGGGCTGGATTGACAATGATCATCTTGCCGTGTTTTTTACCCAGACGGATGAACTCGGTCACCGCCTCGTTACAGGTTTCGAACTGGGTGATGATTACATCACAAGCGGCAATTTCTTCTTCAGCGGCGGCCACTTCAGCGGCGGTCAGCAGAGCATTGGCGCCCAAGATGACGGCGATGCGGTTCTGACCCGTTTCATCGATGATAATGGGGGCGGCGCCGGTGCCGGCTTCGGTCGTTTCATAGATGTACTTGGTGGACATGCCGTTGGCGTTGTAGAAATCGAACATGGCCTTGGCAAAATCGTCCTTGCCGACCTTAGTGATCATGGTCACATCGGCGCCTGCTTTGGCGGCGGCGACGGCCTGATTGGAGCCCTTTCCGCCGGGGCCGGTCTTGCACTCATAGCCCATGACCGTTTCACCGGCGACGGGGGCGTGCGGCACGTAAGCCGCGATGTCATAAATAAAGGATCCTGCTACTACTACTTTTCCCATGGTATTGATATTCCTTTCAAATAATATCTAATTCTAAGAACCACTTAAATTGGCTCCCTGCGGGGAGAACACTGTACTGGTTGCGAGCACGAGCGGTGTCGGGACGGTCAAAGGAACCGGTGCAGATCTCGAGCGCACAGTTATGAAGCTCGGAAAGGGCACCGCCATGGTCACCGTCGTTCATCCAGATTCCGGCATAGGGCACTAAAGTTTCGTCGAAGGTGAACATCAACCGAGAATTATCGGAAGGATAATGATAACCCAGATACCCTGCGGGGCACCTGTCGCTGTAATAGAATTTCCAACTATCGCCGTTTACCTCGTCGTGCTTATTGCTACGATCGATACGGGTTTTGCCGTCCACGCCGTAGGGTAAAGTAACAATATCGTTACGCTTGCCAAAGCGGTTGGCATCGGAAGAGAAGACCATTTCGGCCTGATCGCCATCGACAAAGGGGCTGATGACCGTACCGCCATCTTCGGCGTTGGCCATGAAGTGAGCCGCCCAGATAAAGTCCATATCCACATCTCCCGTGTTGGTGGCCGTAAACTCGATACGGATGCCGCCACGGGCGTTCTCGGTAATATGCTTTTCAAAGGTATAGGGCAGGAACTGCGAGCGCATGAAGGTGTCCAAATACCCTTCGCCTATCGTTGCCTTGGCTGGCGTACGGGAGACCTCGCCGTGATCCAGATAGGGCTTATCTTTCAACGGTCCGTCGGGGTACGCCCACGGGTCGATGGTCGGGAACATATCGTCATAAGCCGAACATTCGGCCTGCACATAGGAGTTGTCGAGCCCCAGTTTGCGATAGGTTTCACCTTTGCGCTGGGCCAAATAGTCCCGTCCCGTTTCCTTACGGATCAAGGAGACCAGTTTACCGCCCTGTGAGGGCAGGAAGGTGGCAATGAGGGTATCGGTGGTCACAACAATCGACTCGATATCCTTATACATACTTTTCTTTATCTCAATCATACGTCTTTCCTCAGCTGCACGTATTCGCCCTGAGTCAGGAAGGTATAGGCCTGTTCAGGCGCCTGCGTTTTCATGGCCTCGACAAACTTGCGAGGATCGCCGCCGTGCTCCACGAAGGTCCAGAAATGGCAAGGCAGAGTCATTTCCGGCTCAAGCAGAGCGGCATATTTGGCGCACTCTTCCTCGTTAAGGTTGCCGAACGCGCCATTGATGGGCGCCATCATGAGATCAAACTTCTCACGCTTGAGGTCTTCCACCTCGTCGGGGCTATAACAGGTATCGCCGGCATAATAAAGTTTAAAGCCGTCGATCTCAATGATAAAGCCAAGGGCGTTGGGCGCCAGTTTGCCGTGATCGCAGAAGACGGCACGGACGCGGATATCGTCAAACTTAATATCTTCGCCGCGGCGCAGGGGGAATACATTTTTCTTAATGCCCGCCTGATCGGCCGACTCTTTGCCGCAAACGCTGGTGATCATTTTAGTATTGGGATCACTCATAATGATGGGCAGAGCGTCCACATCGAAATGGTCGGGATGGTTATGAGAAACCAGAACATAATCAAAGGTCAGTTCATCGGGCGCAAGAATCTTGGCGCTGATGCGGCGGAAATTGCAAAGGCGCTCGACACAGTCGGTCAAATACATGTCCAGACCGATGAGTTTACCGTCATGTGTTTTGATGAGATAACCCGCTTGACCGACATAGAATACGGCCAATTCCCCTTTGCCGACACGATGGGCGGCTACTTTTTGTGCAAAACTTGCCATGATTTTCTCTCCTTTTTATCAATAATCGCCCGAAAAACCAGCGGTCCAGCCACCGTCGACACAGATAACCTGACCGGTGGTATAGGAAGCATCGTCCGAAGCCAGATAGAGCATCAGACCGGCCATATCAGTAGGATAGGCGGGACGACGAGCGGCGATATCGTAAACCATGCTGTCGGGATGTTCAAAGTTGGAATCATAATCTTCAAACGAAACGGTATCCCACAGGAAGTTGAGCTTGGCCTGAGGCAGGGGCAGGCTTCCGGGAGCTAAGCAATTAACACGGATGCCGTACTTGGCGTATTCGAGAGCCATCGACTTAGTCAGGGCAGCCATGGCAAACTTCGAACCAACGAAGCCACACTGGCGGCGCAGACCCGTCACACCGCAGACGCTGGAGGTCAGCATAATGCTTCCGCTTCCCTGCTCGATCATCTGGGGGATAACCTGCTTGATGATCCAAACGGTGCCGTTATGTAGGTTCAGATCATTATTCAATTCAAATTTCTGATCGTCAAATTTAGGCAAGGGTTCGCGGTTACCCCAGTTGCCGCCGGCGTTACAGAACAGGATATCGATCTTACCGAAGTCGGCATAGACCTGCTTAATAATCGAGGTAATCTCGTCGCGGGAGCCGAGGTTGCAATGATAATACTTCGCCTTAACACCGTCTTCTTCACGGATGCGCTTGGCACGGGCTTCGCCCGCTTCATCAGCAATATCGAGGATGGCAATATGGCAACCCGACTTGGCAAACAAGTCAGCCGTAGCGCCGCCGATCATGCCCGAAGCGCCGGTAATAACGGCCACACGGTCCTTCAAATCGGCTTTCATGCAGTTATAGGGCTTTTTATATCCATAGACACCATCAAAGATTTTCTCGATGGGATCATTGACTCTATCACAATCGATTCTCATTGTCCATTCCTCCTTAGAAGCTTCTCACGTAACCGGCATTGAGACCACCATCGACGGGCAATACGGCGCCGGTAATGTAGGCGGCATCATCGCTGGCCAAGAACAGAGCGGCATTGGCCACGTCGGCCGGCTCGCACAGGCGTTTGACAGCGACATGGGAGAGTTTCGCCTCGGGATTGGTCAAGGTATCGGCGTTCTTTTCATTACGGGAAAGACCGGCGGCGACAGCGTTAACGCGAATGTTATAGTCCTTCATCTCGACACCCCACATACGGGTATATCCAATCTGAGCGGCGGCACAGGCGACAACGGGGCTCTGATTCGCCACAGGCACAAGACCACGAATGGAGAGGACATTAACAATGGCACCCTTACCGCGCTTTTCCATTTCCTGCGTGCAGGCTTTGGAAAAATAGTAGATACCGTTGATACCGGCATTGACCATATCGTCATACATATCCATATCGAATTCATGCAGAGGTTTCCGATCGTCAGGAGCGATTTCCTCATTCTCGTTGTTGATCAAAATATCGATACCGCCGAGATCGGCAGCGATGGCCGACACGACATCGGTGAAAGTTTCTTTTTTGCGAATATCCAGGGCATAGCCCTTGGCGGTACCGCCGGCAGCGGTGATCACAGCGGCCACTCTTTTGGCGGCGGCAACATCCTTATCGCAGACGGCGACAGCGGCGCCGGATGCCGCAAAGGTCTTGCAGATCGCCTCCCCGATGACACCGGCACCGGCGGGAATGACTGCAACTTTTCCGGTCATTTCTGTGCGTAACATGAAATGCTCCTCCTGTATGGTAATAAAAATATTCTATTTTTATGATAATACGAAATGCCAAATTTTGCAATGGTTTTTCGGCATTTTCCCGTGGTTTTCTTGCTACAAAAAAGAGATACTCTTTCGAGTATCTCTTTTTCTCTTATTCTTCGGTAGCGGTTTCTTCCGTTACTTCGGCAGCTTCAGCCTTCTCGGCAGTCTTCTTGGCGGTAGCCTTTTTGACTTCCTCAGCAACCTCAGCCTTGATCTCTTCGGCAGCGGCCTTGTCGGCTTCTTCCACAGAAACGGTTTCTTCAACCTTCTTGGGAGCCTTCTTGGCAGTAGCGCGCTTGGCGGCAGCTTTCTTCTTCTTTTCAGCGGCCTCCATCTCCTCACGAACCGTTACCAGTTCGATAATGGCCATCTCGGCACCGTCGCCACGACGGGGACCGAGCTTGTAGATGCGGGTGTAACCGCCGTTACGCTTGGCCATTTTGGGAGCAAGGATGGTGAACAGATCATGAGCCACATCCTCTTTGGTAATAAAGGCGAGCGCCTGACGGTATGCAGCCAGGTCACCCTTTTTGCCTAAGGTGATCATTTTTTCAGCGAGGGCAGATACCTCTTTGGCACGAGTGAGAGTAGTCTCAATGCGGCCGTTTTCGAGCAGATAGGTCACCATGCCGCGAAGCATAGCCATTCTCTGATCGGTAGGTCTGCCTAACTTTCTGGTTCCGGGCATAACCCTGTACCTCCTTCTAATAATGCCTTGTTTGGCCGTTGTCGGCTAAACACTTATTATTCTTCTTCGTCTCTCAAAGCTAAACCGAGGGACTTGAGTTTTGCAATCACCTCTTCCAGCGACTTCTTACCAAGGTTACGAACCTTGATCATGTCTTCCTGTGTCTTGTTGGCCAGATCGTCTACCGTGTTGATGCCGGCACGCTTGAGACAGTTGAAGGAACGAACCGACAGGTCGAGTTCTTCAATGGTCATGTCCAGAATCTTGCGGTTATCGGCCGTCTGATCGGCTCTCCACACATCGTCGGCGGATTTGCCCATTTCAGACAGGTTGATGAACAAGCTCAGGTGATCGCTCATAATCTTAGCACCCAGCGCCACGGCGGCTTTAGCCGAGATGACACCGTTGGTCCAGACTTCCAGAGTCAGGCGGTCGAAGTCAGTAACCTGACCGACACGCATGGGCGATACCGAGTAGTTGCACTTCAAAACAGGGGTATAGATCGAGTCGATGGGAATTTCACCGATAATGCCGCCGGTAAGTTCTTTGTTCTTATCGGCCAGCGCATAGCCACGGCCCTTGCCGAGGGTAACGCTCATAAAGAGTTTGCCCTCTTTGCCGAGAGTAGCAATGTGCATATCGGGATTGAGGATCTCGACGTCGGAATCGGTCTTGATGTCGCCGGCCTTAACTTCGCAAGGACCAACGGCTTCAATATAAACGACCTTGGGGCCATCGCTGTACAGTTTGGCAACCAAGCCCTTCATGTTGAGGATCAGCTCGGTCACATCCTCTTTCACGCCGGGGATAGTAGAAAACTCATGAGCCACGCCATCGATCTTAATCGACTGGACGGCTACGCCGGGCAGTGAGGAGAGCATGATGCGGCGCAGGGAGTTACCTAAGGTAATACCATAGCCTCTCTCGAGCGGATCTACGGTAAATTTACCGTAGGTTTCGTCTTCCGATACAAATTCAACGCCGATTTGCGGTCTTTCAATATCTATCATCGTAAATTCTCCCTTTCAAAATAGTTCTTTTTGTTATGCTAATAGAATGTTAGCACGGACTTTATGTGGGATTATTTGGAGTAGTACTCGATGATGAGATGCTCCTCGACAGGAAGATCAATGTCTTCTCTGGTTGCGAGGGTGATAACCTTACCAACGGCCTTTTCCTTATCGGATTCGAGCCACTTGGGTACGGGTTTGGAAGCGTTGGCTTCCAGAACCGCCTTGATCTTGGTGCTGTCCATGCTGGTTTCCTTAACCGCGATCACATCGCCGGCTTTTACCAGATAGGAGGGAATGTCAACACGCTTGCCGTTAACGGTGAAATGGCCGTGAACGACGAGCTGACGAGCCTCAGGACGGGACATGGCGAAACCGAGACGGTAAACCACATTATCCAGTCTGCTTTCCAGAATGGTGAGCAGGTTCTCACCGGCAACACCCTTCATCTTGATGGCCATTTCGTAGTACTTAGCGAACTGACCTTCAAGAACACCGTAAAATCTTCTTGCCTTCTGCTTCTCGCGCATCTGAGTGCCGTACTCGGAGAGTTTGCGGCGGCGAGCGCCATGCTGACCGGGAGCCAGCAACTTCTCACGTCTGGTGAGAGCGCACTTCTCGCTGTAGCAACGATCGCCCTTCAAAAAGAGCTTCTGACGTTCTCTCATGCACTGTTTGCAAACGGCGCCTGTATATCTTGCCATTGTTCACGTACCTCCGTTATACTCTTCTTCTCTTGGGCGGGCGGCATCCGTTGTGGGGGATGGGGGTAACGTCTTTGATCATCGTTACCTCAAGACCGGCAGCCTGAAGAGCTCTGATTGCCGCCTCACGGCCGGAACCCGGACCGGTGACGTACACTTCAACTGTCTTAAGACCATGCTCCATAGCAGCCTTAGCAGCCGTTTCGGCAGCCGTCTGGGCAGCAAACGGAGTGGACTTCTTCGAACCTCTGAAACCAAGTCCGCCGGCGGAGGCCCAAGACAGAGCGTTGCCGTCCATGTCGGTGATGGTGACTATGGTGTTATTGAAAGAGGAGCGAATATGAGCCGCGCCACGCTCGATATTCTTTTTCTCGCGACGCTTTCTGACAACTTTCTTAGTAGCTTTAGCCATGATTCAATCCTCCTTCTTATTTCTTCTTGTTTGCCATGGTTTTGGCAGGGCCTTTGCGGGTTCTCGCATTGGTCTTGCTGCGCTGACCGCGCACCGGCAAACTCTTTCTGTGTCTAAGTCCACGGTAGCTGCCGATCTCGACCAGGCGCTTGATGTTCAGCGCAGTAGCACGACGCAGGTCGCCCTCTACTTCGTAGTGGTGCTCCATGTACTCACGGATCTTGGAAATTTCATCCTCGGTCAGATCCTTAACGCGGGTGTTCGGGTCAATGCCCGTACCAGCCAGGATCTCATTGGATCTGGCGCGACCGACACCATAGATGTAGGTCAGGCCGATCTCTACGCGTTTTTCGTTGGGAATGTCAACGCCGGAAATTCTTGCCATTAGATCTGCACCTCCTTAATTAACCCTGTTTCTGCTTATGCTTCGGGTTTTCGCAGATGACCATTACTTTGCCTTTTCTCTTAATGATCTTGCATTTTTCGCATATGGCTTTCACGGAAGGTCTTACTTTCATGATTGTTCCTCCTTGTTATACCCTTACTTCGAGCGCCAAATGATTCGGCCCTTGGACAGGTCGTAGGTGGAGATTTCCACGGTAACCTTGTCGCCCGGAAGTATCTTGATATAATTCATTCTCAGTTTACCGGAAATATGGGCTAATATCTTATGCCCATTGGCCAACTCTACCGCAAACATTGCGTTGGGCAGAGCTTCCAGTACGGTACCTTCAAACTCGATAATATCTTCTTTTGCCATGATTATCCTCCTATTGGAAGAAGGTTATTGAGGCGACTCAGTTCTCGCCTGAGTCCCTTATCGGTCAATTGTTTTTGGCCTTGGACAAGTGACGCAAAATACTCACTTTCATATTCAAGGACAAAAACATGTTTGCGGTTTTTGCGTTTCGGACTTGCCAGTTTATGCTGTTTACCGTTGACCAAGAGCAAGGCGTCTTCCCTTTCCTCGATCACGTAATACAGCCAACCGGTATCGTGTCCGGCAATGGAGTAGGCAAACTTATGTTTCATATCAGTCCTCGGTCGTTAGAATGACAGGGTCGCCGTCGGTGATCAGCACAGTATTCTCATAATGAGCGCTGCGCTTGCGGTCCGCCGTCAGCACCGTCCAGCCGTCGTTCATTTTTTCCACATCGCCCGTACCCAAGTTGATCATGGGTTCGATAGCCAACGTCATACCTCGGCGCAGCCGCGCTCCGTGGCCCGCAGGGCCAAGGTTGGGGATGCTGGGATCTTCGTGCAGGGCTCGACCCACGCCATGTCCGGTATATTCCCAGACCACGCCATAGCCACGTGCCGTGCAATAATCCTCAACCGCCGCACCCACATCACCAATGCGGTAGCCCTCGCGCATAACCTTGAAGGCTTCCCAGAAGGATTGGCGTGTGTCACGGATCAGGTTTTCATCCTCAGCCGAGATGTTTCCGCAAGGAAAGGTATCGGCGCAATCACTGTAATACCCTTGATAGATGGCGCCCAAGTCCACGCTCAGGATATCGCCGTCTTTGAGGGCATAGTCATTGGGGATACCGTGAATGACAGCCTCGTTGACCGACATACAACAACAGGCGGGAAATCCGCCGTAACCCAGAAAAGCCGCCTTGGCACCGTGACTCTTGATATAAGAGTGCACCGCCTTGTCGATCTCTTTGAGGGTAATGCCGGGAGCGACCATCTCGCCGGCCAGAGCACGAGCTCCGGCGGCGATACGGCCTGCTTTTTTCATCAGTTCGATCTCACGAGCCGATTTGAGTATGATCATAAACGTTATGCCTCTAATGCTGCGAATATCGCGGCAGTTACATCTTCAATCGCACCCACGCTGGAAACAGTAACCAGATTGCCGACTTTCTTATAAAAATCGGTCAACGGAGCCGTTTTCTCACGGTATTCGACCAGACGCTTGGCTACAACTTCAGGCTGATCATCGGAGCGATGGATCAGATCGGCGCCGCACTTGTCGCAATGGACATTGTCCGCGCTGGGGATGGATGTGATGTGATAGGATGCACCGCAGGCAGGGCAAACCCGCCGTCCGGATATTCGGTCAATAATCGTTTCGTCAGGCAGGGTGATATCTACAACCTTGTCAATAACGACGCCCATATCGGCCAGCGCCTGAGCCTGAGCGACGGTACGGGGAAATCCGTCGAGGATATACCCGTTCTTGCAGTCGTCAGCTTTCAAGCGGGCTTCGACGATCTTGATGACCAGTTCGTCGCTGACCAGAGTACCGGCATCCAAGCAAGCCTTGACCTGTTTGCCCAGTTCACTGCCCGAGCGAACCTGTTCACGGATCATGTCGCCGGTGCTGATCGAGGGGATGTTGTAGCGTTCTTTAATAAATGCTGCCTGCGTTCCCTTCCCGCATCCGGGAGGTCCAAGTAAAATCAGTTTCAAAACGTTACCTCTCAATTATTCCAAGAAACCTTTGTAATGGCGCATCGAGATCTGAGATTCGAGTACCATCGAGGTTTCGAGGATGATGCTGACGACGATAAGCATACTGTTGCCGGAGAGGGCGAAATTCACACCGAAGGCAACGGTAGCAATCATCGGAATGATAGCAATGAAGCCGAGGAAGATGGCACCCAGCAGAGTGATCTTATTGAGCGACTTCTTGATATAATTGACAGTCGGCTCACCGGGACGAATACCGGGGATGGAGCCGCCGTTCTTCTGAAGATTGTTGGAGATCTCCACGGGATCGTAAGAGACCGATACATAGAAGTAGTTGAAGAAAATAATCAGGATGAAGAACAGAATGCCGTAGAGCGGCTTATCTGTTGTGAAATAATTGTTGACCCACTTGGTAAAGCCGTTCTCTGCCATAAACGAAGCGATGGTAGAGGGCAGCATGCAGAAGGAGCTGGCAAAGATGATAGGCATAACGCCGGTCATCAGCACCTTCATGGGTAGGTGAGTCTGGTTGCCGCCGTACATCTTACGGCCGACAACACGCTTGGCATACTGAACCGGAATACGTCTTTCGGCGCCGTTTACCCAAACGATACCGGCAATCATCAGAAGCCCGATGACCAGCACCAGAATGGGACCGACGAACTTGCCTTCCTTGACGGAAGTGACGACCCAGCTCACGATGGCGGGACCCTGCGAGAGGATACCGGCAAAGAGGATCATGGAGATACCGTTTCCGATACCATATTCATCAATCTTCTCAGCCATCCACATAACAATCGCCGAACCTGCCGTAAAGGCAAAGACAACGATCATGCCGGTGAAGAAGGATTTCTCAGTGAGAACGCCCATGGCATTGTCAAGGATGGTGTAGTATCCATAACCCATGACAAGGCCCAGAGCCACGGTCAGGTAACGAGTGATCCTGTTGATCTTCTTCTGGCCGTCTTCTGCCTTCTTCAACCGCTCAAGAGCGGGAATGGCAATCGTGAGCAGCTGGACGATAATGGAAGCGTTGATGTAGGGCGAGATACCCATGGCAAACAACGCCGCGTTCTGCAACGCACCACCTGACATGATATTGAGCATATCGGTCAGTCCGGAGTTTTGGAACACCGAGCCCAGCATATTAGTATCAACGAAAGGAACGGGGATCAGCGCGCCAACGCGGTACAGCAGCAGAATCATGACGGTGAAAAGAATCTTCTTTCTCAGGTCAGAGTTCTTAAATGCTGCGATCAATCCCTCGAACATCGTTATACCTCCTCAGCCTTGCCGCCGGCTGCTTCGATCTTCTGCTTAGCAGACTCGGTGAACTTAGCGGCGCGCACGGTGAGAGCCTTGGTGACCTCGCCGCGGCCGAGGAATTTAACGCCGTCCAAAGTCTTGGAGATGATGCCGGCCTCATGCAGAGCAGCAGCATCTACAACAGCGCCGGCTTCGAAAGCATTCAGGCGCTCAACGTTGATGGTGACATATTCTTTAGCGAAGATGTTGTTGAAACCACGCTTAGGAACACGTCTCTGAAGGGGCATCTGGCCGCCTTCAAATCCGGGGCGAACACCGCCGCCGGAACGGGCCTTCTGGCCTTTGTGGCCGCGGCCGCCGGTCTTGCCGTTACCGGAACCGATACCTCTGCCCTTTCTCTTGGGCTCGAAGGTGGAGCCGGCAGCAGGAGTTAATTCATGCAATTTCATTTCTTGCGTGCCTCCTTGACCTTTTCTACTTCAACAAGGTGGGAAATGACACGAACCTTGCCGAGGGTAGCGGCGTTTTCCGGCTGAACGGTAACGTCGCCCGGTCTTTTCAGACCGAAAGTATTAGCGGTATCTATCTGATTCTTTTTGCAGCTGATCAGAGATTTCTTCAAGGTGATCTTGAGAGCCATGATAAATACCTCCTTAACCTAAGATTTCTTTAACTTCCTTGCCGCGCATAGCCGCAACCGTCTGAGCATCACGGATCTCGGACAGGCCGTTGATAGTAGCGTTAACAAGGTTGATGGGGTTACGGGAACGCAGAGCCTTGGTACGGATATCCTGAATACCGGCCAACTCAACGACGGCACGGACAGCGCCGCCGGCGATAACACCGGTACCGGGAGCGGCAGGCTTCAGCACTACCATGGAAGCACCGAAACGGCCAACGTTCTCGTGGGGAATGGTGGTATTTTTCATAGCGATACGGACGAGCTTCTTCTTCGCATCTTCGATGCCCTTACGGATTGCATCGGGAACTTCGGAGGACTTGCCCATGCCAACGCCGACAATACCGTTGCCGTTACCAACAACGACGAGTGCCGCAAACTTCATGATGCGGCCGCCCTTGACGGTCTTGGATACACGATTAATGCACACTACTCTTTCCTGAAGATCGAGGGTGCTTGCATCGATCAATTCTGCCATTGTTTATGCCCTCCTTTGTTAAAAGTTCAGGCCGCCCTCGCGGGCGCCTTCTGCGAGTGCCTGGACACGGCCGTGGTACACATAACCGCCGCGATCGAATACGACATCCACGATGCCGGCTTCCTTAGCCTTTTGTGCGATGAGCAGGCCAACCTGTTTGGCAGACTCCTTATTGGAGCCGCCTTCCAGACCCAGCGAGCTGGCACTTGCCAACGTCTTACCCTCAGTATCATCGATGATCTGAGCATAGATGTTGGTGTTAGAGCGGAACACGCACAAACGGGGGCAAGCGGGAGTGCCGGAAATTTTGCCACGGACTCTCTTATGTCTCTTAAGACGAGCCTTATTGCTGTCAATTTTCTTAACCATTGCTTATTCTCCTTACTTCGCACCCTTACCGGCTTTACCCTCTTTACGGATAATACGCTCGGTTTCGTACTTGATTCCTTTGCCCTTATACGGCTCAGGCGGACGCTTCTCTCTGACTTCGGCAGCGAACTGACCGACCTTCTGCTTATCCACACCGTGGATAATGATGGTGTTCGGGTTGGGAACATCGATCTTGATGTCCGCCGTTTCGCTGACGATGACCTGATGAGAGTAGCCGAGGTTCATGACCAGATCCTTACCCTGCTTAGCGGCACGGTAACCGACACCGTTGATGATCAGGGTCTTGGAGAACTCGTTGGTAACACCTTCCACCATATTGGCGATCAGGGTACGAGTCAGGCCATGCAGGGAGCGATGCTCTCTGGACTCGGACGGACGGGCAACGGTGACAACACCGTTTTCCTGCTTGATCAGCATATCAGGATGGGCATTCATTTCGAGATTGCCCTTGGGGCCCTTGACGGCAATGTGATTGTTATCCGAAATGGTAACGGTCACGCCGGCAGGGACAGTTATTTCTTTTCTGCCAATTCTGGACATAACTTATACCCCTTTCTTACCATACGAAGGCGAGAACTTCGCCGCCGATGTTTGCTTTTCTGGCCGCCTTATCGGTCATAACACCCTTGGAGGTGGACACAATGGCGATACCCAGCCCACGCATAACGCGGGGCATCTCTTCCTTGCCGGCATAGATACGCAGGCCGGGCTTGGACACACGGCGCAGACCCTGAATAATCTTGGTCTTGCCGGGGCCGTATTTGAGCTCGACATGGATCATGCCCTGCTTGCCGTCTTCGACGACATCATACTTTTTGATGTAACCCTCATCCAGCAGAATCTGGGCAATAGCCTTCTTCATGTTGGAGGCGGGAATATCTACGCTGTCATGCTTGGCAGAGTTCGCATTGCGGATTCTGGTGAGCATATCAGCAATCGGATCAGTAATCTGCATTTCTATTCCTCCTCTTACCAGCTGGACTTCTTCACGCCGGGAATCTGACCCTTATAGGCCAATTCTCTAAAGCAGATACGGCAGATGCCATACTTACGAAGATAAGCATGGGGACGACCGCATATCTTGCATCTGTTGTAGGCTCTCGTAGAGAACTTGGGAGCTTCTTTCTGCTGTAAAACCAGTGCTTTTCTAGCCATGCGTATCGCCTCCTTACTTGGCAAACGGAGCGCCCATCAGAGAGAGCAGCTCACGAGCTTCTTCATCGGTCTTGGCGGTGGTAACGAACACGATGTCCATACCACGAACCTTGTCGATCTTGTCGTACTCAATTTCGGGGAAGATCAGCTGTTCTTTCAGGCCCAGGGCATAGTTGCCACGGCCGTCGAAGGAATCTGCCGAAATGCCACGGAAGTCACGCACACGGGGCAGAGCCAAACTGAACAGACGATCCATGAATTCATACATCCGATCGCCGCGCAGGGTAACCTTGACGCCAATGGGCATACCTTCACGCAGTTTGAAGTTTGCAACCGACTTACGAGCGGCACAAACGACGGGCTTCTGGCCGGTGATCTTGGTCAGGTCATTGACAACTGCGTCGATAACCTTAGCATTTTCACGGGCTTCGCCGCAACCAACGTTGATGACGATCTTATCGAACTTCGGGATCTGCATGCAGCTCTTATACTGATACTTCTTGTTCAGAGCGGGAGCCACTTCGTTGATATAACGTTCTTGTAATCTTGTCATGTCTCCTACCCTCCTTATTCGATAACGGCGCCGCACTTCTTGCAGACGCGGACCTTTTTGCCGTCTTCAACCTTAACACCGGTACGAACGCCGGTCTTGCACTTAGGGCAATAGAGAGCGACCTTGCAGGCATACATAGCGCCTTCGGCCTTCACGATCTCACCCTGCTGCTGTTGGTTCTTGGGCTTTACGTGTTTGGTCACCATGTTGACACCTTCAACGATGACCTTTTTCTCTTTGGGAGAAACGGCAAGAACCTTGCCGGTGCTACCCTTGGAATCGCCGGAGATTACCTGAACGGTATCGCCGGATTTAATATGAAGATCGTTCATTTCTTTTCCTCCCATTACAGCACTTCGGGAGCCAGGGACAGGATCTTAGTATATTCCTTGTCACGCAGCTCACGAGCGATGGGCCCAAAGATACGAGTACCGCGGGGATTCTTATCCTCACGGATGATGACGGCGGCGTTCTCGTCGAAACGAATACGGCTACCGTCAGCGCGCTGAATGCCCTGTGCGGAGCGGACAATCACGCATTTAACGACATCACCCTTTTTCACCATGCCGCCGGGTGCTGCCTTTTTAACCGAGGCAATAACAACATCGCCGATATTGGCATACTTTCTGCCAGTACCGCCCAGCACACGGATGCACATAAGCTCTTTCGCGCCGGTGTTGTCAGCTGCCTTCAAATAGGTCTGTTGCTGAATCACGGTTGTATCCTCCTTACTGGGCTTTCTTATTTAGCCTTCTCAATGATTTCGACCAGTCTCCATCTCTTGTCCTTGGACAAGGGTCTGGTCTCCATAACGCGAACCTTATCGCCTACGCGGCACTCGTTGTTTTCATCGTGAGCCTTCAGCTTGTAGGTGCGCTTGATAACCTTGGAATAAAGCGGATGCTTTACATGGTCGGCGATGGACACGACGATGGTCTTATCCATTTTGTCGCTGGTAACGACACCGACACGAGTCTTTCTGAGTCCTCTTTCACTCATGATAAAATCCTCCTTTCATGAAAGCCGTGGCCTTAAGCCTCGACCTTCAACTCCTTTTCACGAAGAATAGTCTTTGCCATTGCGATATCCTTCTTGGTCTGGGAGATGCGCAGAGGATTTTCGAGCTGGTTGGTAGCATGCTGAAAGCGAAGGTTGAACAGCTCTTCCTTGAGATCTGCGATCTTCTTGGTCAGCTCCTGCTCGCTCATAGCTCTGAATTTATCTCTCTGATCCTTTGCCTTCATCACTTATCACCTCCGAGGTCTTCTCTGGCGACGAACTTGCACTTGACCGGCAGTTTGTGAGAAGCCAGGCGGAATGCCTCACGGGCGACCTCTTCCGAGACGCCGGCGATCTCAAACATAACCTTGCCGGGTTTTACTACGGCTACCCAATACTCGGGAGCGCCCTTACCTTTACCCATACGGGTTTCCAGGGGCTTACGGGTGATGGGCTTGTGGGGGAAGATCTTGATCCACACCTTACCGCCACGTTTGGTAAAACGGGTCATGGCGATACGAGCGGCTTCGATCTGATTGGCAGTGATCCATGCGGGCTCTTCGGTAGCCAGACCGAATTCGCCGTTAGACACGGTGTTGCCGACGAGGGCGCGGCCGGTCATTCTGCCACGGTGTACTCTTCTGTACTTAACTCTCTTAGGCATTAACATTGCGGCGTCCTCCTTCTCTGCGAGGTCTTCTGTCGCGGTTCTCACGACGCTCACGACGCTCCTCGGTCACGTTGGTACGAGCCTGAAGAACTTCGCCTCTGTAGATCCAGACCTTTACGCCGATACGACCGTAGGTGGTGTTTGCCTCAGCAAAACCGTAGTCGATGTCAGCACGCAGGGTCTGCAGGGGAATGGTACCCTCATGATAATGCTCGCTGCGAGCGATTTCCGCACCGCCCAAACGGCCGGACACGCAGGTCTTGATACCCTTAGCGCCCAGACGCATGGTGCGCTGGATGGCCATCTTCATGGCACGGCGGAAGGAAGTACGTTTCTCGAGCTGGGAAGCGATGTTCTCGGCAACCAGCTGAGCGTTGAGATCCGGCTGCTTAACTTCAACGATGTTGAGGGGAGCAACCGGCTTGCCGATCATCTTTTCGATGGCGGCACGGTACTTCTCGATCTCAGTGCCGCCCTTGCCGATTACGACGCCGGGCTT
Organism: Eubacteriales bacterium; assembly: GCA_045591385.1. Taxonomy (GTDB): domain Bacteria; phylum Bacillota; class Clostridia; order Oscillospirales; family UMGS1783; genus CAKSHC01. The sequence continues at coordinate 3,291 of JAZNSU010000075.1, read as the reverse complement.
GGCGCACTGGATGGTAATACGAATCTTGTTGGGATCTCTCTCGATCTTGACGGCAGGAACACCGGCAGCATAGAGAGTCTTCTTCAGGTAGTCACGGATCTTCTTATCTTCGACGAGCAGGTCGCCAAACTGATGATCGGGCGCATACCATTTAGAATCCCAGTCTTTAATGATGCCCACACGTAAACCGTGGGGATTAACTTTCTGGCCCATGCTAAAACCTCCTGTTCCTTATTCTTTTTCCTTGACAACCAAGGTGATGTGGGACGTTCTCTTCAGGATCCGGTAGGCCGAACCGCGGCTGCGGGGCTGCATTCTCTTGAGAATGGGGCCGGGGCCGACGAAGGTCTCGGAAACGATGAGATTGTCCTTATTCAGATGCAGATTGTTCTCTGCATTGGCTACGGCGCTATCGAGCAATTTGAGCAGATAAGCGCTGGCAGCCTTCGGGGTGTTTTTCAGTATCGCTCTCGCCTCAACGACCGGTTTGTTGCGGATGAGATCCTGCACAATAGTCACTTTCTGAGGGGAAAGACGAACGAAAGTCACAGTAGCTTTTGCTTCCATTGTCATATTCCTCCTTAAGCACCGGTCTTCTTGGCGCCGGCATGGCCTCTGAAGGTTCTGGTCGGAGCAAATTCGCCGAGTCTGTGGCCAACCATATCTTCGGTCACATAAACGGGAACATGCTTTCTGCCGTCATGAACGGCAAAGGTGTGTCCGACGAAATCCGGGAAAATGACGGATGCACGGGACCAGGTCTTGAGCACACGCTTCTCGCCTGCGGCATTCATTTCCTGAACTCTCTTCAGAAGTACGGGCTGTACGAACGGGCCCTTCTTAACACTTCTACCCATTGAATTACCTCCTTCCGCAACCAAATTACTTGGCATTGCGTCTCTTGACGATAAATTTGTCGGACTGAGCCTTTTTGGATCTGGTCTTGTAGCCCAGAGTCGGTTTGCCCCAAGGGGACACAGGACCGGGACGACCGATGGGGGATTTACCCTCACCACCGCCATGCGGGTGGTCGTTCGGGTTCATGACCGAGCCGCGGACGGTAGCACGGATGCCCATGTGACGCTTACGGCCGGCTTTACCGATGACTACGTTCTCATGATCCAGGTTACCGATCTGACCAATGGTAGCCTTGCAGTTAAGACGGATCAAACGGACTTCGCCCGACGGCATACGGATCTGAGCCATGCCGTTCTCCTTGGCCATCAGCTGTGCAAAAGCACCGGCGGTTCTGACCAGCTGGGCGCCCTTGCCGGGATACATCTCTACGTTGTGGATGATAGTACCGACAGGGATGTTTTCGATCGGCAGGCAGTTGCCGGGCTTGATGTCGGCAGAAGCGCTGCTGATGATGGTGGTTCCGACCTTGAGGTCAAGGGGAGCCACGATGTAGGCCTTCTCGCCGTCCTCATACTGGATCAGAGCGATGTTGGCGCTACGGTTGGGATCGTACTCGATGGCCAGAACAGTAGCAGGAACGTCCATCTTGTTTCTCTTGAAATCGATGATTCTGTACTTGCGTCTGTTGCCGCCGCCCTGATGGCGAACGGTGATGCGGCCGTTGTTATTTCTGCCCGAATGCTTCTTCAGAGAAGTCAGCAGGGACTTTTCCGGAGTGGACTTGGTGATCTCATCAAAGCTGAGCACCGACATGCCACGGCGGCCGGGAGAAGTAGGTTTATACTTTTTAATACCCATGTCTGTATTCTCCTTCTCTTATTACTGCAGGCTGTCGAAGAAGCCGATGGTCTTCGAATCCTTAGTCAGCGTGACGGTAGCCTTTTTGCGCTTGGCAGTGGTTCCCATATGCATGCCGACTCTCTTGGGCTTACCCTTGACGGTGACAGTGCTCACCTTAGCCACCTTTACCTTGAAGATCTCTTCAACCGCCTTAGCAATCTCGATCTTGTTGGCATCGGTAGCCACTTCAAAGGTGTACTTCTTATTTTCAAGACCGCTCATGCTCTTTTCGGAAATGATCGGCTTGATGATCACATCATACATGGACTTCATTATGCATACACCTCCGTGATCTTCTTAACGGCATCCTCGGTAAGGATGAGTTTGCCGGAGTTGAGGATGTCATACACGTTGAGCTGACCAACGAAGGTGGTCTTGTTGCCCTCGATGTTACGGGAGGCCAGAACTACGTTCTTATCCACATCGCCGGTAACGATCAGGGACTTCTTCTCAACACCCAGAGCGGTGAGCATTTCAGCCACAGCCTTGGTCTTGATTTCCTCAAGTTCGATAGCGCTGACAACGATCAGATCGTTATCGGCCATCTTGGAAGACAGGGCCGAACGCATAGCGACCAGCTTGGTCTTCTTATTGAGGGAGTAACGGTACTCTCTCGGCTTGGGAGCGAACACGATACCGCCATGAGTCCACTGCGGAGCGCGAGTGGAACCCTGACGGGCACGGCCGGTACCCTTCTGACGCCAAGGCTTGCGACCTCCGCCGGCCACTTCGGCACGGGTGAGCGCAGATTGCGTGCCCTGACGCTGATTGGCGAGGTAGTTGACAACGACAGCGTGCAGAACCGAGCCGTTTACCTCAGCGGCGAATACGGTGTCATTCAGTTCGATCTGATTGACCACTTCGCCTTTCATGTTAACAACATTAATGTTAGCCATTGTTTTCTATCCTCCTTACGCTTTCTTGGAGGACTTGATGAACACAAAGCCACCCTTGGGACCGGGAACGGCGCCCTTGACGGCGATGATGTTATCTTCAGCCTCTACCTTGACAACAGCCAAGTTCTGAACAGTAACCTGCTCGTTACCCAGCTGACCTGCCATGTGCTTGCCCTTGAGGGTCTTGGACGGATCGCTGGCCGCACCCATGGAACCCTGACCACGATGATACTTAGAACCGTGGGTCATAGGACCGGTGTGCTGACCCCAGCGCTTGATGGCGCCGGCATAGCCTTTACCTTTCGAGGTGCCGGTGATATCGACAGCCTCGCCCTCAGCGAAACGCTCGACGGTGAGAACATCGCCGACGTTGAGGGTGGCCGCATCGTCAAGATCAAACTCCTTAAGTACACGCTTGTAGGGAGCGCCGACCTTGTCGAACTGGCCCTGCTCAGGCTTGTTGAGCTTCTTGGCGGTAACGTCGTCGTAACCAAGCTTAACTGCTTCGTAACCGTCGACTTCAACCGTCTTCTTCTGGATGACAACACAGGGGCCTGCTTCGATCAGGGTGACAGGCAGGCAGTTGCCGGCCTCATCGAAATCGGGGGCCAAGGGGTCTTAGGAAGACAAAAAAAGC
>JAZNSU010000074.1:0-1566 GCA_045591385.1 Eubacteriales bacterium | reverse complement strand
TCTTAGTTCTTGGCAGTATCAAAAAAGTAAATATTCTCGACGCCTTTACTGAGGGTGCAAAAGAGGGAATATCCGCCCTATTGGGTGTTGCTCCGACTTTACTGCTGATGGTAACGGCACTGAATATGTTTCGGGGTTCAGGCGCAGTAGAAGGGTTGACGCAATGGCTTTCTCCCGTCTGTCATGCCGTGGGGATCCCTCCGGAACTGGTGCCCTTGGCCATCTTGCGTCCGATTTCCGGCTCAGGGAGTATTGCGCAATTATCGGAATATCTGAATATTTACGGTGCCGACAGTGCCGTGGGACGTATGGCCAGTGTGCTGGCGGCATCGTCGGAAACTACCTTTTACACATATGCCCTGTATAGTGGTGCAGCAGGAGTAGGAAAATTACCGCACGCATTAACTTGTGGGTTGATTGCCGATCTGGCGGCCTTTATTTTTTCTGTATTGTCGGTACGATTATTCCTTGGGTAAGGAGAACCAGAAGGTACTGCCTTCGCCGATTTGACTGGTAACGCCGTATTTAGCACCATGCAACTCCAGAATATGCTTTACAATGGATAATCCAAGCCCCGACCCGTGCGCAGCACGGCGATGTTGTTTGTCAATCTTGTAGTAGCGATTCCAGATATGCGGGATCTTTTCCGCTTCAATGCCTTCGCCGGTATCCCGTATCTCCACATAAGCCCGATGCTCTACGGATTTAAGTGTAATGTAGATGTGCTTGTCGGTATAATTCAGGGCATTATTGAGTAGATTGTAAATGGCCTGCGTAAGTTTGAGTGGATCGGCGTTCACATAGATGGCATCGGCAATATCGGTATGGATGAAAATGCCGTTATTTTCGGTAAATTTGCGATAGCGCAGGGCAATCTCCTGCATGCAGGAGGAAAGATTTATCGATTTTCGATCCAAATGGATGATGCCGTCGGTATATTGGGTTTGTTCAATCATATCATTAACCAAAGCGGTAAGCCGCTTGGCTTCGGAAATGATAATATCTAAATTTTCGGCATTGTTTTCGCTGGGGATGTCCCGCATAACTTCACCGTAACCCGAAATCAAGGTAAGGGGTGTGCGCATATCATGGGATACATTGGCCAGTAATTCACGCCGATACTCATCCACTTTATTGAGTTCCTGTGCGGCAACGGTAAGAGAATCGGACAACTCCTCGATCTCTCGATAGCCTTCGGCTTGGAAGGAAACGTTATAATTGGCAGTAGCCAAAGCCTTGGCGCTGTCATTGAGTTTGGAAATAGGCTTGGCAATTAAGCGTGATAAGATCCAAGCAAAAATCCCCGCCAATAACAATAGGATGATGGTAATGATCATCATCTGGTTGATCAGGGTTTGTACCGTAGCATCCACCGGCACAATGGTGCCGTTGATCATGATGGCAACGGTATGCCCAATGGCATTTTCTTTTACTCGGATATACATCAAACTGTCATACATCCCAGGGTCATTCTTAGGAACATTCCCTTGAAAATGATCGTTATCATATTCAGGATTTCGGAACATGTCACCCTCGAACAGTTCCAAGGATTCTCCGCCTGCATGC